>NZ_JAVFVX010000130.1:0-18504 GCF_033441795.1 Streptomyces sp. ADMS
CCCCTTGACCCCCAGTCAAGTGCGCTACCAAGCTGCGCCACGTCCCGGTGCGTCGCCCGCGGTTGCCCCGCGTGGTCACGCGAACAGAACCTTACCCCACGTCAGGGGCTGCCCCGGAGGCAGCGGGGTCCGCGCGACAATCGGTGTATGAGCAGTGCGTCGGAGGATCGGGCAGGAATGGGCGGGCGGGACCGGGACGAGGAGGGGAGGGCGCGCAACGCACGGCCCCGGGACGGGCTCGGGCGCCCGCTGCCGTACGGCGAGAGCGGGGTGGCCCGGCAGCCCGAAGGGGTCGTACGCCCTCCCGAGGACAGCGTCGCCGAGGCGCAGGCGTTGCTGGACGCGGGGAAACCCTTCCACGCGCACGAAGTTTTCGAGGACGCCTGGAAGTCGGGGCTGGACGAAGACCGTGGCCTGTGGCGGGGGCTCGCACAGCTGGCCGTGGGACTCACGCATGCCGCACGCGGGAATGTCACGGGCGGTGTCCGGCTGTTGCGGCGCGGAGCCGGCGCGGTGGAGGAGTGGGCCGCCGTGGGTGCGCGTCCGCAGCCGTACGGGATGGACCTCGCGGGCGTCGTCGCCTGGGCGCGGGAGCTGGCGGCGGAGGTGGAGCGGGAGGCCGTGCCCGTCGACGCGGGGGCTCGGGCACCCCGGTTGTCGAGCCGTACCGCCGACGGCTGACCTGGGAAGTCAGCCGCGTTGTCAGTGGAGTGCGGCAGACTCGGGAGCATGCGGAGGATTCATGTCATCGGTATCGGCGCGGGCGACCCCGACCAGCTCACCCTGCAGGCGGTCAGGGTGCTGCGGAGCACCGACGTGTTCTTCTTCCTCGACAAGGGCGAGGCCAGGTCCGACCTCGTGCGGCTGCGGCGGCACCTGCTCGACACGCATGTGCCGGACGGGACGTACCGCCTGGTCGAGGCCCGCGATCCGGGCCGGGACCGGACCGCGGAGGGTGCCGCCTACTCCCCCGCGGTCGGGTACTGGCGCCATGCCCGGGCCGGGATCTACGAGCGGCTGATCGGCGAGGAACTCGGCGCGGACGAGAGCGGGGCGTTCCTGGTGTGGGGCGATCCGTCGTTGTACGACAGCACGCTCGGGATTCTGGAGGAGGTCCTCGGACGGGGCGCGGTGGAGTTCGAGTACGACGTCGTGCCCGGTGTCAGCAGCGTCTCCGCGCTCGCAGCCCGTCACCGCACGGGGCTCAACCGGGTCGCGCGGCCCGTCCAGATCACCACCGGACGGCGGCTCACCGAGGGTTTCCCGGCGGGTGTCGACGACGTGGTGGTGATGCTTGACGCCCATCAGGCCTTCCGGGAGTACGCCGACGGGGACATCGACATCTACTGGGGCGCCTACATAGGCACCCCGGACGAGATCCTCGTCTCCGGGCCGATCGCCGAGGCAGCGCCCCGTATCGAGCGGCTGCGTGCGGAGGTGCGTGAGCGCAAGGGCTGGATCATGGACACGTACCTGCTGCGGCGCAACCCCGGAGAGGACCGGCACGAGCAGCCGTAGACGGGACACCCGAGCGGACCGCCACTCCTTGCACGGGTGTTTCGCGGGTGTGATCGTGACCTCGTGACATCGCCGAGGCCACCGCACCGCGCGCCGGATCATCGGCGACTCCGGCACCCGGCTCGACAGCGCGGGCGCCTGGGCCGTGATGCAGGTCGAGCTGTTCACCCGCATAGTCGGTCACGCGGGCCTCGCCTGATCGCCGCCCGCCGTCACATGCCGCCCGAGGTGCTCGTCCCGGTCTTCGACCGCATGGTCGAGGAGGGCTACCTGACCCGGGCGGGCTCCTTCTTCTCCCACACGGAGGCGGGCGCCCGTGAGGCCGGGGTGATCGGCAGAGCGTGGGCCTCCTGGCGGCCGGGGGGAACAGGACCTGGGCGCCCCTCGGGCGAGGGTCTGCGGGCTTCTGCGGACGCCATCGCCCAACGTCTCCCGGTGGAGGACCTCAGCAGCAGCCTGCCAAGCCGGCCCCCGGCACTGGCGGGAGCCGGGTCGGGTGCGGGTGCGGGAGCGGGGCCGGGAGCGGGAGCGGGAGCGGGAGCGGGAGCGGGAGCGGGAGCGGGGCCGGGAGCGGGAGCGGGAGCGGGGCCGGGAGCGGGAGCGGGAGCGGGGCCGCAGTCGGGGTCGGGCGGGGGCACGTCCGGTGCGTAGCCGGCCTCGCTGATCAGCGCAGTAGCAACTGCGCTCCGCCCAGCACCGTCGCCGCGATCACCAACTGCTCGAACAGCCGCTGGTTGATTCGGTTCACAGCCCATTTGCCGATGAACGCCCCGGGGACCACGAACGCCACGAGCGCCGCGTCAAGCAGCAGCGAGTGGCCGTCGATCAGGCCGAGGCCCGCACTGAAGGGCACCTTCGAGACGTTCACGATCAGGAAGAAGAACGCCGACGTTCCCAGGAAGCCGAGTTTCCGGAAACCGGCCGACAGGAGGTACATCGACATGACCGGGCCGCCCGCGTTGGCGACCATCGTCGTGAAGCCGCCGAGGACACCGTACGAGCGGGCCTTGAAGCGGCCGGCGGGTGTACTCACCCCGTCAGGTTCGTCTCCGTCCGGCTCGGCCTCCGCCCGCCGCCGGCGCCACACCGTCACCCCGGCCATCAGCAGCAGGATCGCCCCGATCGAGGTCCGTACGACCTCGTCGTCCGCCCACACCAGGAACACCGTGCCGACGACCACGCCCACCGCGACCGCCGGGAACAGCCGCCACAAGGTCGGCCAGTGGGCGTGTCTGCGGTAGGTCAGGACGGCGAGTACGTCCCCCGCGATCAGGATCGGCAGCAGCACACCGGTGGACTCGCGGGCGGGCAGGACGGCCGCGAAGATCGCCAGACTGACCGTGTTGGCCCCGCTGACAGCGGTCTTGGAGAAGCCGACGAGCAGCGCCGCGGCGGCGAGCGCGGCGAACTCCCAGTGTGTGATGTGCCAGAGCGTCATCGTGTTCATGCGGACACCGATGCTATGCCCACCCAACTGCCGCCGTGACGGCCGTCTCGCCAGGTGACCCCTGTCGCACCCGACGCGTCGCCGTGGACCGGCCGCGCGGCCCCTGGGAAGATCCACGCAGACCACGCACACCGTCGTCGACGCAGCCGGAGGAGCCATGGCCGAGTCCCGCGAGTACGTCCTCACGGGCACCAGAGGCACGATCGCCGTACGCGAGTGGCCCCGTTCCGCCCGAAGTGATTCCGGCCGTCCGCTCGATCCGCCCCGCTACCTCGCCCTCCTCTCGCACGGGTACGCCGAACACCTGGGCCGCTACGGGGAACTCGCCGGCGCCCTCGTGGCCCACGGCGCGACCGTCCTCGGCCCCGATCACCAGGGGCACGGCAGGTCGGCGGGCGAACGGGCGGTGGTCGAGGACTTCGAGGACGCCGTCACCGATCTGCACTCCGTCGCCGATCGTGCCCGGGCCGCCCACCCGGGCGTACCGGTCGTCCTGGTCGGCCACTCCGCCGGCGGCCTGATCGCGGCCCGCTTCGCGCAGCGGTACGGCGACGAACTCGCCGCGCTCGTCCTGTCGGCGCCCGTACTCGGCAGCTGGGACCTCCCGGGGCGGCTGCTCGCGCTGGACGAGGTCCCCGACCGGCCCATCAGCCCGGCCGCGCTGTCCCGCGATCCCGCGGTCGGGGCGGCGTACGCGGCCGACCCGCTGGTCTGGCACGGTCCGATGAAGCGGCCGACGCTGAAGGCGTTCGTACGGACGCTGGAGACCGTGGCGAAGAGCGGTGACGTCGGACCGCTGCCGCTGCTGTGGCTGCACGGCGACGACGACCGGCTCGTCCCGCTCGCCGGGAGCCGCGTCGGTGTCGAGGAACTGCGCGGCACCGACTGGACCGAGCGGATCTTTCCGGGCGCCCGGCACGAGGTCTTCCTGGAGACGGACCGGGCGGCAGCCTTCGCCGAGCTGACCGCCTTCGTGGACCGTGTGCTCGCGACCCGGGCGGGACGATCCCCCTCCCGGCCGGCTGATCGGCCTCTCTCCGGCCGCTGATCGCTCTGTCGCCTCCAGAGGCTGATTTCGTCACGTTTCCGCCCCTCCGGCCTGGGCACCCGCGTCTCCATGGAGTGGTTGCGGCTGGCAGCCTGCGTGGGAGAGGACCCGGAACTGTTCTTCCCCGTGGGCACGGCAGGGCCGGCGCTGCGGGACACCGCCACCGCGAAACGCGTGTGCGCCCGCTGCCCGGTGCCTCCGCAGTGCCTGGACTGGGCGCTGCGCAGCGGTCAGACCTCGGGCGTGTGGGGCGGCACCTGCGATGGCGAACGCGCCGCACTGCTCCGTACCGCGAGAGAACGGGTCCGGTAACGAGAATCCGGGCCGAGCCACTAGGAGGAGCACCCCATGACTGTTGTGAAGAGCAGCCTGCCCGAGCCGGAGCGCCGGGTCACCGGTGAGGCCCTGCAGGAGACACTGGTGGATCTGCTGGCACTGTCGCTGATCGGGAAGCAGGCCCACTGGAACATCGTGGGGCCGAGGTTCCGTTCGATCCACCTGCACCTCGACGAGGTGGTGTCGGCGGCCCGTGCGTTCTCCGACACGGTCGCGGAGCGCGCGGCGGCCCTGGGCGTGGCGCCGGACGGCCGCCCCGAAACCGTCGCCTCGGCCTCCGTGTTCCAGGGCCCGAAGGACGGCTGGCTCCAGGACACGGAGGTCGTCCAGCTTCTCGTCGAGGCGCTGGCGACGGCGATCGGGCGTCTGCGTGAGCGCATCGAGGTGACGGAGAAGTCCGATCCGGTGACACAGGACCTGCTGATCGGGATCACGGCCGAGCTGGAGAAGCAGCGGTGGATGTTCGAGGCCGAGAACGGTGCGCGCGACGACTGACCCGTTTCCCTGGCCCGCGCCCGACTGCCCGCTTCCGTCCACGCTCAGGTCAACGCCTTGACGGACCGGTCGGTTGCGCGGCAGGGAGCCCACGGCGTCCACCCCGTCGGCCATCGTGGCGAGCCGGCCGGTCGGCTTGCGGGCCCGTAGGCCTGCCGGCACCTCGGCCGGCCTGCCGTGGCGGTACGGACTGTCGCCCCCGCCCCCCGGGTGCACGGCGTTGACGGTCACCACCGCGGTCACGCCCGGGCAGGGCCTCCTCGGGTCTGGCCGCCGAAATGCAAGCCGGCACTGGCGTCATGGAGACGTGGGCGCGGGGTGTGCACGATCCCGGTGCAGCCGGCGAGTTGGGAGTGCCGAAGGGGAAGGCCGGCTTCGATGTGGTAGGCGGTGACCCGGTTCTCGTCGCGCGAGACGCCCGCGAGGACGAGATGGCCGACCCGCCGGGCAGCGGTGATGACCCCCGGGCTGCGAGAGGCCGAAGCCAGGCACCGGGCGCCGGCCTCCTTGGCCACCGTGCCGGCGCGCCGGGCCTCGCGGCGGTGAGGTGACCTCGTCACCACGTGCGACGCCGGATTGCGGGCGAACCCACGCCGGCCAGGACCCCGGTCGCGCGGGCGAGCCCACGCGGGCCCACCCCGCGTTCGGGGCGGGCCTGCCGGATGCGCGCCCCGACGGGCGGCAGGGCGGTGGCGGACACCGGCGGCTCCTCTCGCGCGGGGTTCAGCCCGGTTCCGACCGATGGAGTGCGGTGTCACGCCTTCTCCGTCGGGAAGAGCGCCCGTACCTCCCACCCCTGTGTGTGTCCGGTCGGTGGCCCCGCGCGCAGGTCCCCGCCCAGGGCAGTGACGCGTTCGGAGAGACCGACCAGACCGAAGCCGCCGCCGTGCGCGGCGGCCGGGAGCTGGGTGCCGCCCCGGCCGTCGTCGGTCACCCCGACCTCCAGTCGGCGGCCGACGTACCGGAGCCGGACGGTGATCGCGGTGGCGTCGGCCGCGTGTCGTCGTACGTTCGTCAGCGCTTCCTGGACCACCCGGAACGCGGCCGCCTGCACCTCGTGGGGAAGGTCGTCCGGTACGGCGGGATCGCGGTCGAGAGCGACGTGCTGGACCGGGCTCGCGAAGCCGTCCGTCAGTTCCGCGATACCGGCCAGATCGCCGACGGGCCTGCGATCGGCGGCGTCCGGCCCGGTGTCGCGCAGCACGCCGACGGTACGGCGCATGGACGCGAGGGCCTCGGTGGCCGCGCGTTCGATGCCCGCGAGGACGGTGTCCAGGTTCTCCGGCTGGCTGCTCGCCATCATGCGGGCCATCTGGGTCTGGACGAGGATGCCGGTGACATGGTGGGCGACGAAGTCGTGCAGGTCGGCCGCGATCGCCACCCGTTCCGCCCGCCGCGTCTCGACCACCGCCACGGCCCTCCGGTAGTCCTGCGTGCGCAGGAACGCGGCCGGCCCGGCGACGAGGCCGATCAGGACGAGCGCCACCATCATGAAGCCCAGCAGGTTGGACGTGTCGTCCTGGTAGAAGCGCGCGGGCGTGCCGAGCAGCGCGGCACCGTTCAGGACACCGCAGACCACGGCCCAGGGCTGGGGACAGTGCCGTACCGCGCTGAAGAGCAGACCCAGCAGGACCGCGACCTCGCCCGGACCGAACAGTGCCTGGCGGGTCAGCAGCAGCGAACCCGCCGTGACCGCCAGTGAGGCGACGGCCGGTGCGCCCGTGCGCAGCTGCGGGGTGAGCCACTCCGGCCGCCGCCTGGCCGGCCACAGCAGGGCGGCGAACCCCAGCAGCAGGACGACCGCGTGGGGCCAGACCGCGTAGCCGCTCTCCTCCGCGTCGAGCATGTCGATGATCCCGGCCATGACCAGGAGCGCGACGACGAAGGCCCGGCCGCAGCCGCGGGGCGAATCCGATGTCATGCGGGCCACCGTATGCGCGGACGGCGACGGCGGGATCGGCCGAATGGTCGAGGCGGCCGGCGAGGGGTGGCCGGACGGCCGAGGCGCGCGCCCGTGTCCGCGGGACAGAGTGGAGCCACTTCCCGCCCTCTGCCCCACCTTCAGGAGTACGACATGCAGCGCAAGGCCCTCATCGGCGTGATCGGCGGTGCGACCACCGCGGTCGCCCTGGCCGGCGTCGGAACCTATCTGCTCGCGGGCACCGAGTCGACGACCGCGTTGGACAGCCACACGACGGTGACGGTGGCCGGCCACAGGGCTCTGTCGGGCGACATCGTCGCGGGCCGCGCCCAGAGCAGGTTCCACCCGCTCCCCTGGGTGGGCACGAAGGTCTCCCAGGTGTCCTGCCCGACCGGTCTGAAGGCCGTGGCCGGCGCGCGCATCACGTGCACGGGCCACACCGGCAAGGGCAAGGACATCGACATCCCGGTGACGGTGGTCAAGGCGACGGGCACGTCTGTGACCTGGAAGTTCGAGCGCTGATCAGGGGCGAGGACACGGAGGAGAACGAGAAGATCATGAGCACTGTCCTGGCCGGTCTCGGCCTCACCAAGAAGTACGGCTCCACCACCGCGCTGCACGGCGTGGACGTGAAGGTCGCCGTCCGCGAGTCGCTGGCGATCATGGGCCCGTCGGGGTCCGGGAAATCGACCCTGCTGCACACCCTGGCCGGAGTGGTACGCCCGGACGGCGGAGAGGTCCTGCTGCACGGCGAGCGCATCGACAACCTGGGGGAGAACCGGCTGAGCGAACTGCGCCGCAGGCAGTTCGGATTCGTGTTCCAGTTCGGCCAGTTGCTGCCCGAACTGCGCGCCGAGGAGAACATCGCCCTGCCGCTGATGCTGAACGGCATGCCCCGAGGCCGGGCGGTCGCCCTCGCCCGCCGCTGGTTCGCCCCGCTCGGCCTCGACGGACTGGAGAAGCGCCGCCCCGGTCAGCTGTCCGGCGGCCAGGCCCAGCGCGTCGCGATCGCCCGCGCCCTGGTCGTCCAGCCGGACGTGGTCTTCGCCGACGAGCCGACCGGCGCACTGGACCAGGTCACCAGTGAGGAGGTCGTCCGGCTGCTGACCTCGGTCACCCGTGAGCAGGGCGCCTCCCTGATGATGGTCACGCACGACCCGGACGTCGCCGCCCACTGCGACCGCGTCCTGCAGGTCCGCGACGGCCGCGTATCGGGCCACGAGCAGTACACCGTCACTCCCTGAGCCCACGGTCCGGCGCTCCGACGCCCTGCCCGGCAGGCGGCCCCACACCACGTTGCCCTCCCTCTGCCACCGCTTCCTCCTGCCCTCCGCTCGGCCACGGGCACCGACTGCGCCCCTCGACCGCCAACCGCTCCGCCCTCCCGCGTCCTCACGTCTGCCGGTCACGGCCTCGCCGCCCCTCGCGATCATCCGGAGCCCTCATGTCCTCGCCCGTCCCACAGCTGACGTGGTTTCTCGCGCGCCGCTCCGGCCGCCGCGGCCTGTACAGCCAGTTGCTCGCGGCCGGCGCCGCGGCCGTCGGCGCGCTGATCCTGCTGGTGCTGACGGCCGCCTACTTCGGCAGCGACACCCGCGCCCACGCCACCGCCTGGCGCACCCCCGCCCCCGACCGGCAGGGCACCGCCGTACAGACGCTCGGTACGACGTCTCCTCCTCGGCCCCTTCCTCACGCCACGTCTCGCCCCCTCCCACCCCTGAGGCATGATCGAGCCATGACCCCCGCCCCGCCCAGCCCCCCGATCCGCGTCCTGATCGCGGACGACCAGGACATGGTCCGTACCGGCTTCCGTTTCTTCCTGGACGCCCAGCCCGACATCACCGTGGTCGCCGAGGCCGCCGACGGTGAGGAGGCCGTGGCACTCGCTCGCCGTGAGCGTCCCGACGTGTGCCTGCTGGACATCCGGATGCCCAAACTCGACGGCCTGGAGGCGACCCGGCTGCTGGCCGGCCCCGGTGTCGCCGACCCGATGCGGGTCGTCGTGGTCACCACCTTCGACCTCGACGAGTACGTGTTCGGGGCACTGCGCGGCGGCGCCTGCGGATTCCTGCTCAAGGACTCGGGGCCCACCCTGCTCGCGGAGGCGGTACGGGCGGCGGCGGCCGGTGACTCCCTTGTGTCACCGTCGGTCACGGTCCGTCTGCTCCAGCACATCACCGCCCCGCAGGCCACCAAGTCACGTCCGGCGGCCTTGGCCCCGGTCTCCGCGGCGACCCTCAGAGAACCGCTCACCGAACGGGAACTCGACGTGGTCCGGCTGGTCGCCCTGGGGCACACCAACGCCGAGATCGCCGCCTCGCTGTTCGTCTCCCTCTCCACGGTCAAGACGCATCTGTCGAGCGTGCAGCTGAAACTGGCCGCGCGGAACCGGGTGGAGATCGCTGCGTGGGCCTGGCAGAACGGACATGCGCGCCCGGAGGCGTGAGGGCGGCGGCCACTCGGATGTGGCGCGTTCGACGTGGAGCGGCTCTGCAGAAACAGGACGAGTTGAAAGTACGATCAGCCAATGTCTGACATGATCGAAACCACGCCCGGCTGGCTGGCACCCGACGAGCTCGAACAGTCTCGCGCACGGATGCCGATCCTGTACGTCGAAGCCGTACCGGTGCGCGTCGACGACAACGGCGAAGTCACCAGCATCGGTCTGCTCCTGCGCATCGGATCGGACGGCAACGTCAGCCGCGCTCTGGTGTCGGGCCGCGTCCTGCACCACGAGCGCGTGCGCGACGCCCTCCTGCGCAACCTGGAGAAGGACCTCGGCCCGGTGGCACTGCCCAGGGTCCCGGCCTCCCCGCAGCCCTTCACCGTCGCGGAGTACTTCCCGACGCTGGGGGTCACCCCGTTCCACGACCCGCGCCAGCACGCTGTGTCCCTCGCCTACATCGTCCCCGTCGCCGGCGACTGCCGCCCCCGCCAGGACGCCCTCGACCTGGTCTGGTTCAGCCCGGAGGAGGCCTCCTCCCCCATGGTCCAGAACGAGATGCCGGGCGGTCAGGGAGTCCTCCTCAAGCAGGCCCTGGCGCATGTCGGCCGCCTGTCCTGAACAGGGCGGACAATCAATACCCAGGAATTACCAAGGTTTGCACAGCATTCCCATGGGAATTGAATTCTGGGATTTCCACTAACGCTGTGCGGGGCCGTGTTAAGTTTCCTTTCATCGGGCGGCGGGGTGGCCCGGGGCGACAGTCCTGATCCCCTCGTCCGCCCGCGCGGAATTCCCCGTGCAGTACTGGAAACTCAGAAGGAGTCAGTATGAGCTTCAGGGTTGTCGCCCCGCTCACCCCCCGTCGGAACGCGAACGCGGACCCGAACGCCAATCGGTTCCCGCAGCCCCCGCAGGACGCACAGCAGGCGCGCCGTCGGCGCCCGCGCCCGGGCGAGCCCGTGCCGCCCCGAGCCGGCAACTGACGTACAAGCCCTGCTCACACGGGAGGGCCGGTGGTGTTCCACCGGCCCTCCCGGCGTTTCCACTCCGCAGCACTGTGTGCATCACAGGAGAATCATGCGTGCGACCAAGGGTTTTTCAGGGATTGATCATCCTCGAAGTGTTCCGCCGGGTATTGAATTGTCCGCGTACGGGTTTCCGATCAATTCAGAAAAGGGCGAAAAGGCCGAGGAATACGAGCCGTACGCCACCCCCGACGTCCCCGCGCGCACAGCCTTCCGCCGTTTCTGGCCCATGACAAGGGGGCTGCGGCGCTGGCTCGTGGCCGTCTGGCTGTGCACCGTACTCGGTGCGCTCGCCGAGACGTCCGCCATCCTGCTCTTCGGCGACCTCACCGACAACGCGCTGCAGAACGGCTCGCTGGACGCCTTCTGGACACCCGCCGCGCAGTGGCTCGGCATCGCCGTGGTGGGCGCGGCCGTCGGGTACGCGGGCGGTTCCCTCTCCGTGTGGGTGTCGGAGCGGTTCGTGATGCGGCTGCGCGAGCGCGTCTTCGACCATGTGCAGAAACTGCCCCCGCACTTCTTCCAGCGCCACCGGCAGGGCGATCTGCTCTCCCGGCTGACCGGTGACATCGAGGCCATCGAGCAGATGGCCGTCTCCGGCCTCATCGGTACCGCGTCCGCGCTGTTCAGTGCCGTCTTCTACGCGGCGGCCGCGTTCTGGCTGCAGTGGGACCTCGCCGCGGCGACCTTCGCCCTCGCCCCGCTGTTCTGGCTGGCCGCACGGAGGTTCTCCGCCGGCGTCAAGTCCGTCGCCCGGGACGGCCGGGTAGCCGACGGCGCGGTCACCTCCGTGGTGGAGGAATCCCTCGGCAACCTCGTCCTCACCCAGGCGTACGGCCGCGAGGACGCCGAGCGGCGCCGGCTGAAGCAGGAGGCCACCGCGTGGTTCCGGGCCTCCGTACGCTCGGCCCGACTCAACCAGGCGTACGGACAGCTCGTCCAGGTCATCGAGACGATCTGTGTGCTGGCCGTGATCGGCATCGGTGTCTGGGAGATCTCCGAAGGACAGATGACGCTCGGCCAGCTGCTCGCGTTCGCCGCCCTCCTCAGCTACCTGTACCCGCCCATCCGCAGCCTCGCCCAGCTGGGCCTCCTCGTCACCGCCGCCACGGCAGGAGCCGAACGGCTCATCGAGGTGCTGGACGCCCGGCCCGCCGTCTCCGACCCGGCCGGCCCCGCCCGCACCGGAACCGGGCGGCCCGACGGCAGCGTCGAGATACGCGACGTCTCCTTCCGCTATCCGGGCGCCGACGCCACGGCACTCGACGCGCTGTCGTTCACCGTGCGCCCGGGCGAACTGGTGATCGTCACGGGCCCGAGCGGCGCCGGCAAGTCCACCCTCTCCAAGCTCCTGCTGCGCTTCTACGACCCCGACTCCGGCGCCGTCCTCCTGGACGGCACCCCGCTGACCGACT
The DNA here is from genome assembly GCF_033441795.1 of Streptomyces sp. ADMS. Lineage (NCBI taxonomy): Bacteria > Bacillati > Actinomycetota > Actinomycetes > Kitasatosporales > Streptomycetaceae > Streptomyces > Streptomyces sp. ADMS. The sequence goes on from NZ_JAVFVX010000130.1 coordinate 11,652, forward strand.
TCCCGCTGGACCGGCTGCGCGAGTACGTCGCCCTGCTGCCGCAGGAGACGCTGGTCCTGCACGACACGGTCCGCGCCAACATCGCCTGCGGCCGGCCCGGAGCCAGCGACCACGCCGTCGAGGAGGCGGCCCGTACGGCCGACGCACACGGCTTCATCACCGCGCTCCCCGACGGGTACGACACCCAGGTCGACCCCAACTCGGCGCGGCTGTCCGGCGGCCAGTTGCAGCGCCTCGCCATCGCCAGGGCCGTACTGCGCGACGCACCGGTCCTCGTCCTCGACGAGCCCACCACCGGGCTCGACGCGATCGCCTCCCGCCGCATCGTCGAACCACTGCGCCGTCTGATGGCCGGCCGCACCACGATCGTGATCACGCACGACCTGGACCTGGCCCCCGACGCCGACCGCATCCTCGTCATCGACCAGGGCCGCGTCACGGAGACCGGGCGCCACGACGAACTCCTCGCCCTGGGCGGCACCTACGCCCGCCTGCACAGCTCCCGAAGGGAGAAGACGTCCACGGACCGGGCCGAGCCGTTCCCGCCCTTGCTCACGCCTCCCCCGTACGCCGTCCACCGCGGCGGACAGGCGTCCTGGGCACGAACACCCCCTCAGACGGCGACGAGTTCCATGCCGACGTAGCTGACCGCTCCGGTCGGCCTGCCGAGCGTGTCGAAGTCGCCGTCCACTGGCGGTTCGCGGACAGCAGTCACTTCACTTCATCCGTGCCTTCGAGAAGCGGTACGGCCAGACGACCACCGAGTTCGTCCGGTCGGCCGTGCGCCCGCTGCCATCGGCACCCGGCGACGACGAGCAGGGGTGAGCACAGATCGAGCAGGCGTTGCGCCTACGACGGTCCCGCGCGCGTATGAAGGCATTGGCGGCCGTCGCCGACAAGCACGGGTGCACCCCCGACCGACGCCGCACGGCGGATACGGCTCGTTGCCCAGGTTTGCCCGGGTGGGGGGCGGAACCCCTGGTGCTCCTGAGGACTTTCAGGAGCACCAGGGCCACCTCTCGATCAGGCGATCTCGACGAGCAGATCGCCGCCCTCCACCTGCTGGATACTGGTGATGGCCAGCCTCGTCACCTTCCCGGCCTTCGAGGCGGTGACCGCGGCTTCCATCTTCATCGCCTCGATGGTGGCCACCGTGGCGCCGACCGCCACCTCGTCCCCCTCGGCGACAGCGAGTGTCACCACTCCGGCGAACGGCGCGGCGACATGCCCGGGGTTGGTCCGGTCCGCCTTCTCCGTCACCGGGATGTCGGAGGACACCGCGGTGTCACGCACCTGGATCGGCCGCAGTTGGCCGTTCAGCGTGGACATCACGGTGCGCATGCCGCGTTCGTCGGCCTCGCCCATGGCCTCCAGCTCGATGAGCAGCCGTACGCCCGGTTCGAGGTCGACGGCGTACTCCTTCCCGGGACGCAGCCCGTAGAAGAAGTCCTTGCTGTCCAGCACGCTGGTGTCGCCGTAGGTCTGACGGTGTGTCTCGTACTCGCGTGCCGGCCCCGGGAACAGCAGGCGGTTGAGGGTCGCCCGGCGGTCCTTCACCAGTCCCGTACGGTCGTCCGCGGTCAGTTCCGCCATGGGCTTGGGTGCGGCGCGGCCCTCCAGTGCCTTGGTGCGGAACGGCTCCGGCCAGCCGCCGGGCGGGTTGCCCAGCTCGCCGCGCAGGAAGCCGATGACGGAGTCGGGGATGTCGAACCTGTTCGGCGTGGCCTCGAAGTCCTCCGGCGAGACGTCGGCGCCCACCAGGTGGAGCGCGAGGTCACCGACCACCTTCGACGAGGGGGTGACCTTCACCAGCCGGCCGAGGATCCGGTCGGCGGCGGCGTACATCGCCTCGATCTCCTCGAAGCGGTCGCCGAGGCCCAGCGCGACCGCCTGGGTGCGCAGGTTGGACAGCTGTCCGCCGGGGATCTCGTGGTGGTAGACCCGCCCGGTCGGCGAGGCGAGGCCCGCCTCGAACGGTGCGTAGATCTTTCGGACGCTCTCCCAGTACGGCTCCAGGTCGCCCACGGCCTGCAGGCTCAGCCCGGTGGGCCGCTCGGAGTAGTCGGTCGCGGCGACGATGCCCGACAGTGACGGCTGCGAGGTGGTGCCCGCCATCGACGCCACCGCGCCGTCGACCGCGTCCGCGCCGGCCTGGATCGCGGCGAGGTAGGTGGCGAGCTGACCGCCCGCGGTGTCGTGGGTGTGCAGGTGCACCGGCAGGTCGAACTCGCGGCGCAACGCCGATACGAGGGTCGCGGCTGCCGGGGCCCGCAGCAGGCCGGCCATGTCCTTGACGGCCAGGACGTGGGCGCCCGCGTCGACGATCTGCTCGGCCAGCCGGAGGTAGTAGTCCAGGGTGTAGAGCCGCTCGGACGGGTCGGACAGGTCGGCCGTGTAGCACAGGGCGACCTCGGCGACCGCTGTTCCCGTCTCTCGCACGGCGTCGATGGCGGGCCGCATCTGCCCGACGTCGTTCAGCGCGTCGAAGATCCGGAAGATGTCGATGCCGGTGGCCGCGGCCTCCTGCACGAAGGCGTCGGTCACCTCCGTCGGGTACGGCGTGTAGCCCACGGTGTTGCGGCCGCGCAGCAGCATCTGCAGACAGATGTTCGGCACCGCCTCGCGGAACGCGGCCAGGCGTTCCCAGGGGTCCTCGGCCAGGAAGCGCAGCGCGACGTCGTAGGTGGCGCCGCCCCAGCACTCCAGGGACAGCAGTTGGGGCAGGGTCCGCGCCACCACCGGGGCGACGGCGAGCATGTCCCTGGTACGGACCCGCGTGGCCAGCAGCGACTGGTGGGCGTCGCGGAACGTGGTGTCGGTGACGCCGATGGCCGGTGACTCGCGCAGCCACCGGGCGAATCCCTCCGGACCCAGTTCGACGAGGCGCTGCCGGGAACCGGCGGGCGGTTCCGTGTCCGGCAGGGTCGGGATCTTGGTGACCGGGTCGATCAGCTCGGGCCGTTCACCGTGCGGCTTGTTCACCGTGACGTCGGCGAGGTAGGTGAGCAGCTTCGTACCGCGGTCGGCGGAGTGACGTGCCGTGAGCAGGTGGGGCCGCTTCTCGATGAACGACGTCGTGACCTGGCCGGCCCGGAAGTCCGGGTCGTCGAGCACGGCCTGCAGGAACGGGATGTTGGTGGCCACGCCGCGGATGCGGAACTCGGCCACGGCACGCCGGGCCCGGCCGATGGCGGTCCCGAAGTCACGGCCCCGGCAGGTGAGTTTGACCAGCATCGAGTCGAAGTGCGCGCTGATCTCCGTGCCGGCGTGGGTGGTGCCGCCGTCCAGCCGGATTCCGGAGCCGCCGGGCGAGCGGTACGCGCTGATCCTGCCGGTGTCCGGGCGGAAACCGTTGGCGGGGTCCTCGGTGGTGATACGGCACTGCAGCGCGGCACCGTGCAGAGTGACGGTCTCCTGGGAGAGCCCGAGGTCGGCCAGGGTCTCGCCGGAGGCGATGCGCAGCTGGGACTGCACCAGGTCGACGTCGGTGACCTCCTCGGTCACCGTGTGCTCGACCTGGATGCGCGGGTTCATCTCGATGAAGACGTGGTTGCCCTCACGGTCGAGCAGGAACTCCACGGTGCCGGCGTTGCGGTAGCCGATCTCCCGGGCGAACCGCACGGCGTCGGCACAGATCCGGTCCCGCAGGTCCGGGTCGAGGTTCGGCGCGGGGGCCAGCTCGATCACCTTCTGGTGGCGCCGCTGCACCGAACAGTCGCGCTCGAACAGGTGGATGACGTTGCCCTGCCCGTCGGCGAGGATCTGCACCTCGATGTGGCGCGGCTCGACGACGGCCTTCTCCAGGAAGACCGTGGGGTCACCGAACGCGGAGGCCGCCTCGCGCGCCGCGGCCTCGATGGACTCGCGCAGCTGGGCGGGTTCCTCGACCCGCCGCATGCCGCGCCCGCCACCGCCGGCGACCGCCTTGACGAAGACGGGGAAGCCGACCTCCTCTGCGGCGCGGACGAGTTCGTCCACGTCCGTGGAGGGCGCCGAGGAGCCCAGCACCGGTACGCCGGCCGCGCGGGCGGCGGCCACCGCGCGCGCCTTGTTGCCGGTCAGCTCCAGAGTGTCCGCGCTCGGCCCGACGAACGTGATGCCGGCCTCCTCGCAGGCGCGCGCCAGCTCGGGGTTCTCGGACAGGAACCCGTAGCCCGGATACACGGCGTCCGCTCCCGCCTGTCGCGCCGCGCGGACGACCTCCTCCACGGAGAGGTACGCGCGTACCGGGTGTCCCGGCAGGCCGATCTCGTAGGCCTCGTCGGCCTTCAACCGGTGCAGTGAATTGCGGTCCTCGTGCGGGAAGACGGCCACGGTCCGCGCGCCCAGCTCATAGCTGGCGCGGAACGCGCGAATCGCGATCTCACCACGGTTGGCGACCAGCACCTTGCGGAACATCCTGGATCCCTTCAGCCTGCCGGTGACGCGACCATGGTGTCGGCCTGGCCCGGCTCGCGCCATGTGAACCGGGCCACTCCTACCCAGCATGACCGCCTTCAGTGCAGGTCGGCCCGCGCCGGGCTGTCGTCGACGGGATCGTCGAGGAAGCCGCCCGACTGGTGCTGCCACAGTTTCGCGTACGCACCCTCCGACGCGAGCAGCTCCTGGTGCGTGCCCTGCTCGACGATCCGTCCCCGGTCGAGGACGACGAGCCGGTCCATGGTGGCGACCGTGCTGAGCCGGTGCGCCACCACGAGCGCCGTCCGTCCCTCCATGAGCCGCCACAGCGCCTCCTGGACGAGGACCTCGCTCTCGGAGTCGAGGGCGCTGGTGGCCTCGTCGAGCAGCAGGATCGGCGCGTCGCGCAGGATCGCCCGGGCCAGAGCGACCCGCTGACGCTGCCCGCCGGACAGCTTGACCCCGCGCTCGCCCACCATGGTGTCGAAGCCGTCCGGCAGCGCGTCGGCGAACTCCGTGACGTGCGCAGCCCCGGCCGCACGGCGGATATCGGCGTCGGTGGCGTCCGGCCGGGCGAACGCGATGTTGTCCCGCAGGGTGCGGTGGAACATCGCCGGGTCCTGCGGCACGTAGCCGATGAGGCCGCGCAGGTCCGCCTGGCGCAGCCGGCTGATGTCCTGGCCCCCGATCAGGATCCGGCCGGCGTCGATGTCCGTCATCCGCAGCAGGAGCCGGCTGAGCGTGGTCTTGCCCCCGCCGGAACGGCCGACGAGGCCGAACTTCGCCCCGCTGGGCACCGCCAGGTCGAGCCCCCGGAAGAGCGGCTCCGCGCCCGCGTGGGCGAAGGTCACGTTCTCGAAACGGACGTCGGCGGCCTGGGACCGCAGGGCCTCCGGCGACGCCGGGTCGAGCACGGTGGGCGAGGTCAGCAGCAGTTCGGTGAACTGCGCGGCCTCCGTCATCGAGCTCTCCAGCCGGCGGTAGATCTGGTTGAACTCGAACATGATCCGCGTCGCGTTGGCGTAGTACGTGAAGGCGACGACGACCGCCTCCACGCCGTGTTCTCCCCCGCCGAGGGTGACCGCGAGCAGCAGGCCCAGGGCGTTGGTCAGCACGGACAGGGGTGCGACCAGGGTGTCGATGCGCAGGTTGCCGTAGTCCCACGACCTCAGCATGAGCCGCCGCGACACGGCGACCCGGGACCGGTGCTCGGCGGCCTCCCGCTCCTCGGCCGCGAACGCCCGGACCGTGTCCATGTTCATCAGGCTGTCGGCGACATGGCCTGACACCCGGGCGATCGCCTCCTCGCGCTTGTCGACGAGTGCCTGACGGCGCCGGACGAGGGGCATCACGCACAGCGCCGTCAGGGTGATCATCGTCAACAGGCCGACTACGAGCAGTGGTTCGTAACGCCACAGCACCACCGACCCGAACACGAGCGGCACGAGGCTGCCCACGACCTGGAAGGTCAGTGTGTCGACGAACTCCTCGAACCGGGAGGCGAAGCTCAGTACCCGCTTGGTCAGCGACCCGGCGAAGTTGTCGTGGAAGAACGCGGCGTCCTTGGCGAACAACTCGTCCATGCCGATCACGTACAGATGCTCGATCCCGCGGGCGTCAACGCGGTTCAGACAGTGCAGGCCCATGCGCCACAGCACCTCCGAGAGCAGCAGGACGCCGGCGAAGCCGAGGACGTAGGGCAGCGCCGAGCCGAAGGTGATGATGTCGTCGCCGGCGATACGGCCGACGAGCTTCGCGACGACCAGCGGCGCGATGTAGTAGAGGCCGATGTTGCCCAGCGCCGGCAGCAGCATCGCGGGTGCCGTCAGCCGCCGGAGGCGGGCCAACTCCCGTCCGTAGTAACGAAGTGCGAGGAGCACCGGGCCCTTGCCCGGCGAGACCTCGCGCGATTCAGGCGATCCCATCCCAACCCTGTGGTGTCGTAAGCCGGCCCGGCGCGTATTTCGGGCATTCGGGCATCGCAGTGTCCCGCGTCGCCGCCCGGGGAGTCCAAGCGTTTTTCTCGGCCGACGATGTGGCCGACGGCAGCTGCGGGGGTCGTCGCATTCTGCGACGGTGGCTGACACGACGGTACTGAGCCGGCGCAGTCGCTTCGGCGCGCCCGTACCAGAGGTGGACGGCCTGTTGGAGGCGGTCGAACGGCACGGTGACACGGTGGAACTGCACAGCGTGGCCCACCACTTGGACACCACCAGTCCTACCGAGAAGGCAACGGCCCTTGAGGGCTGTCTCACGGTTCTGGAAAAGTGCCGGAGCCGGGGGCTGCGTCCGCGGGCGGTGGACGTCGGTGGCGGATAAACCCTGGTGGGCGGGCGCGGCCGACAAGCCGGAGCTCGCGGACCTGCTCGCCGAACGCCGCCGCGGAACGGCGCGGGCGGCGGAACCGGGCTGCCCCTGTCCGCGCATGTACGGCTGCTGCGGCAGGCAGGTTTCA
>NZ_JAVFVX010000131.1:0-14029 GCF_033441795.1 Streptomyces sp. ADMS
GGTAGACGATCGCGGTGGCGCCGCTGATCTCCATGACGTCGACGGTCTTTCCAGGTGGAATCACCAGCGTCTCGTCGTAGGCGCGGGCCGTCCACTCCTCACCGTCGATACGGACCCTGCCGCCCAGGCCCGTCACCTCCGATACGACATAGGCAGCCCTGCCGACCAGTGCGTCCACGCCGAATCGCTCCACTTGGGGCCGGAGCACGTGGCGCAGCGCAACGGGACGCACGAAGAGCACAGCGACTCCGGCAACGATGGTGAACACCAGGAACTGCAGGGGCAGCGGCAGCCCGACCGCCGCGGACCCCGCTGTGACCAGAGCGGCCGCACTCAGCAATCCGAGCGCGGCAGTAAGGGTGAAGACCTCCGCCACAGCCAGCACGGCTGCGACGATCAACCAGATCAGCCATGGATCCATTGCGTGCCTCTTCTGACCGGTTCGGGTACGAAGGGCCTGACTCCCACCATTGGACCCCGCTACGGGGCAGCCGCGATACCCCTGTGAAAAGAAAACCTGCCGAACGATCTGCGGTGCACTTGTGCAATATGCACCGCGAGCGAGCCAGTTCCTACCTTTACGGCAATTTTACCTCCAGGGAGGAGATCCGCGAATTCCTCGGCGCGGGCCGGTCGGGTGCGAAGATCGGCCACCCGCAGGTACTGATCCGGCTTTTCGCAGCCGCATATTCCGCTCCAGCCGTTCTCGCGCTCCCCGGACGGCAGTTCCTCGCCGAAGTCGAAGCGATGGGCTTCCGAGCAGTCCGCGGACCGGCGCGCCTCCTCGGTGTCGCCACCGCCTCACCCGTTCGGGTGCCGCCTGACGCAGACAGGGATGCCGGGAGCGCCGGACGACTGATCCGGGCACGGTCGCGGGCGGGACTTCCGGGTCAGCGGTCGAGTGCCGGTCCCGCCGTGTCCAGCGCCGCGCCCACCCGGCCGGCCTGGCTAACGGCGACCAGACGCGTCTGCAGGGGCGGTGGGACGCTGCCGGGCTCGGGCAGCAGCATGAACCGGCCGGGACAGCGGCCGTCGACCGGAGCACGCGGTTCGATCTCCCCGGTGGGCGAGCCGTCCTTCTCCAGGTCCCAGTGGGCCGTTCCGACGGGACCGAGCCGTCCTGTTCCAGGCGCGAGGACCGTTCGAACAGCGCTCCGAACCCGAAGCGGCAGCCGCGCCGCCCCAGGGTCTCGACGAGCTGCGGCTCACCTGGACCGATCACCCGAGGGCTGAGCGCGCCTCGGATCCGGAGGAGGTGCTCCCGACAGGGCTGGGTCAGTGATAGGCGTGGACGACGGCGTGGCCCTTCCCGCGGCCGATCATCCACTTGTTGAGCGGCGTGGTGATCAGGAAGGCGACGGCGAAGCCGCCCAGGAGGGCCGACCAGAACAGCCCGTCGGACAGGTGCGCGTCCATCGCACCGGGGGTGAGCGCGATAATGCCGTTGTCGACGAGCTCCATCACGGCGATGGACACGGTGTCGGCGGCCAGTGCGACCTTGACGGCGGCCTTGAAGCTCAAGCCCGACCGACGGACCGCGAACAGCGTGAACGAGTAGCCGAACACGAAGGCGAGCGCGATCGCCAGGGCCATGGTCTCGACGTTGCCCCACAGCAGGGCGGTGCCGATGACCATGCCGAGGATCTCGCCGATGGCGCAGCCGGTCAGGCAGTGCAGCGTCGCCTTCGCCGCCGTGGACCAGGATGCGCCCGGTGCGTGCGGGCCGTAATGTCCGGAACGATGCGCGTGGGTGGCGTGGTCGTGCGCGGTGCCGGTGTGATGCGTGCCGTGATCCATGACCGTCATCCCCATTCCCGTTCAGTGTTCCCGTTACCGGGCCTCACACCACGGAACTATATACCCCCCTAGGGTATTTCCCGGGGTGGTCGGCAGACGAGAAGAACGCCCTGGGCCCGACGGCACGGCACACGGCGATCACGGCACCGGCAGCACCCGGGACATCGGACAGACCGTCGACCGGCGCGGGCGACGCATACACGGAGCCGATACCGGTCGCCGTACACGTACCCGTCCGCAGCGAGGTGCCCGGAACCGCCGTCGGCGTGCGAGCAGACGCCGCTCTCCTGCCCCGTTGCAGGACTGGGGGCCATGGCGTGCTCGGGTGCCGGGCAGCGGACGGCGGGGTGCCGGCTGACGGTGCGGCTGACGGTGCGGCGATGCGGCGGGTGCCGACGGACGGTGCGGCGATGCGGCGGGTGCCGACGGACGGTGCGGCGGTGCGGCGGTGCGGCGGGTGCCGACGGACGGTGCGGCGGTGCGGCGGGTGCCGACGGACGGTGCGGCGGTGCGGCGGTGCGGCGGTGCGGCGGGTGCCGACGGACGGTGCGGCGGACGGCGGACGGCGGACGGCGTCACGTTCGCCGCGTGGACGAGGACGCCGGACAGCTCGGCGTAGCGTGCGGACCTGATGGGCGGCGCCCAAGTGCCCTCCGTGAACTGCGGCATGACCGCGCGGGCGACGTGATCGAAGCCGGCCGGCAGGCGCGGGGACACCACCGGGACGGCTGTTGCTGGCCGGTCAGGGACAGTCGTACGTGAGGTGGCTGATGACGGTGCGGTCGACGGGGGAGAGGATGCGTAGTTCGGCCCGGGCCGCGTAGTGGCCCTTGCCCTCAAAGGTCCACAGCAGGTGCAGGCGTGCCTGTCTCTGGCCCCGGACCACCACTTCCCGCAGGACACCCGAGGTGGTGCCGTCGCTTCGGGTCCAGCGGTACGAGAGCGTGCCCGGGCGGCCGTTCGTGGCGACGAGGCCGACGATGTCCGCGGTGCCGTCGCACCCCAGAACCGTCGGCCGGGCCGTGACCTCCACCGTTCGCACCGCGACGGACGGCCCGAGGCGCTGCCAGGCGAGGAACGCGATGACAGAGATCAGCACCAGCCCCGGCAGGGCGTGTCTGCGCAGACGCCGGCGCGAGGGCGCGGGAGGCGGCGGCAGGGAGGGCAGCGTCCTGTGCGTGCGTTGCGCGACGGCGGCGGTCACCCCGGGGCCGAAACGCAGCACTGTGCCTTCGACGCGATCAGGCCGCGTCGTCAGCGTCGCGGGCGTCGTCAGCGTCGCGGGCGTCGTCGGCGTCGGCGTCGGCGTCGGCGTCGGCGTCGGCAGGGCCTGCGTGGAGGGCGGTTCCACGAGGGTGTCGTGCGGCCCGACGAGGGTGTCGTCCGGCTCGGGCCGCTGGATCCAGTGACTGCCCAGCACGGTGGCGCTGTACTCGGCATCGGCGGAGCCGGACTCGTCGCTCGGGGCGGACTCCGCGGCGGGGCCGAGCCTCCGGGTGGGCTCGCAGTCCTCGGCGGAAGCGGGAACGCGGTCGTTCTGAGCGGTCATCGAATATCACACTGCCTGGTCAGAAGCTGCTGCGAGCCGCCGCCACCGGCGGAGGCCGGAGTGGTCGTGGCCGCCACCGCCCAGTAGCAGCCCCTGTTCTGGAAGGTGTGGTCGACGGTGAGGGTGTACTGGGTCGCACCGCTGCGCTCGAAGGTCTGGGACGCACCGTCCGGGGTGCCCAGCACTCCCCCGATGGCGCTCGTGAACCACGAGACGGTGACGGAGAGCGGCCCAGTGCCGTCCGTGGTGATGTCGACGGTTGCCGTGGCGGTCGTGGGACCCGTCTGCCGGAAGTCCGTCACCGCGACGTCCTTGACTGCGGGAGCGGCCGGCGCGGTGGGGGAAGCCGTCGTCGGCGTTGCCTCGGTGGTCGCCCCGCTGGGCGGCGTCGTCTCCTGGGCCGGAGCCGTGGTGGTGGACGCCGAGGTCTCGCCGGTACCGGCGGTCGCCGGACCCGCGGCCGACAGGCCGGGTGAGGGTGAGGTGGACGTCGGGGACGGGGAGGAGCCGGGCGACTCGGACGGGGAGGAGCCGGGCGACGCCGGCGGAGCGGTGGGCTCTCCCGGCTCCACGGCGGGTTGGGCACCGGTGGTGGCCAGGGCCTGCGCCGCCTCTTGCGGAGCCGCTCCCGGGGCGTGCTGGATGCCGTAGGACAGGAGGACGCCCAGGAGCACGGCCGCGCCGGACACGAGCATCCCCGGCCGGCCGGGCAGCCACGACCTCGCCCAGCCGTGACCCGGTTGCGGGCTCAGGACCGTGCGTGCGGTGTCCGTGGTGGTCCGCGGGGCGCTGCGGGCCGAGGGCAGCAGCAGCGGCAGGAGTGCCGCCAGCGCGGCGAGCCGGCCGCGGCCGCGTTCCTCCCAGTCGGGCCCGTAGGCGGCGCCGGCGGCCGCCTCCAGTTCCGTGACGAACGCCTCGGCGTGTGTGGGCCGTTGTGCCGGGTCCTTGGCGAGACCGCGCCGCACCAGCTCCCGCACCGCCTCGGGGGCCTCGTCGGCGGGGATGGGCGCATCGACGTGCCGCAGGGCGAGTTCGGCGAAGTTGTCACCCGAGTACGGCCTGTGGCCCGTCAGGCACTCGAAGAACGTGGCCGTGGCCGCGTACACGTCGGCGGCGGGAGAGGCGGGTGAGCCGGTCCACTGCTCCGGGGCCATGTAGGAGGGGGTCCCCGCCGCGCCGGCGCTGGTGCCGACGTCCACCGCGATCCCGAAGTCGACGAGCCTGGACGATCCGTCCGGCACGACCAGGACGTTCTCCGGCTTGTAGTCGCGATGGACGACGCCGATGCGGTGCGCGTCGGCCAGACCGAGCAACGAGCCCTTGAGGACCACCAGTGCGGCCTCGGGGTCGAGCGGGCCTTCCCTGGTCAGCAGGGTCCGCAACGAGACGCCGTCCACCAGCTCCATCACGATGGCGGCGCCGTCCGGGCTCTCCACGTACTCGTACAACCCGGCGACGTACGGGCTCTCCAGTCCGCCGAGCAGCCGCGCCTCCGCCCTGAAGTCGTGCACGAAGCCCGGCCTGGTGCGCAGTGACTCGCTGAGGTACTTGACCGCGACGGGGACGCCGGTCTCCTCGTGCACGGCCAGGACGACCCGCCCGCTCGCCCCGGCCCCGAGTTCCAGTGACTCGTTGTAGCCGGGCACTGCCCATGTGTTCATTCCCATCCCCCCAAGGCGGCCGTGCGGGCGGACTCCACCCCTCCGGAGCATCGGACCACGCGTTACAAGACACATTTTCGGCCACTGCGGTTGCGGTGCGGCAACACTCCCTCGTTGCCCGCTACGGGTGGAGGCCCGCCTCGCCCGTGACACGGATGCCCGTCTCCTCCCCCGGGCGGACCGGCAGGGCCCCCGTGACCCGGATGTCGACCGGGATGTCGTGGCCCTCGACGGCCACGGTGACCATCGCGTCGTGGCCGAAGTAGCAGACGTCGGTCACCGTGCCCCTCACGGCGCCCTCGGAGTCCGCGTCGGTGAGACGGAGCTGTTCCGGGCGGAGCAGGACCGTGCCGGCCCGGAGCCCGTGGGGCGGGGCGGCGAGGGGCACGGCGCCCAGGGCGGTCAGGGCCGTGCCGTCGCCGCCGACGGTGCCGGGGAGCAGGACGGCGTCGCCGACGAAGCCGGCGGTCCAGGGGTCGGCGGGGTGCCGGTAGACGTCCTGCGGGGTGGCGCACTGGGTGACCCGGCCGTCCCGTACGACGGCGACGAGGTCGGCGGTGGACAGGGCTTCCTGCTGGTCGTGGGTGACGAGGACGGCCGTGGCGCCGGTCGCCCGCAGCGCGGAGCGTACGTCCGCCCGCACTCCCGCCCGCAGCGCGCTGTCGAGGGCGTTGAACGGCTCGTCGAGCAGCACGAGTTGGGGCCTCGGGGCGAGCGCGCGGGCCAGCGCGACGCGCTGTTGCTGGCCGCCGGACAGCTCGTGCGGCATGCGGTCTCCGTAACCGGCCAGGCCGACCATCTCCAGCATCTCCCCGGTACGGCGCCGCCGTTCGGTCCGGTCGACGCCGGCCAGTCCGAAGGCGACGTTGCGGGCCACGCTCAGATGCGGGAAGAGGGCGCCCTCCTGGGGCACGATGCCGATCCGGCGCCGCTCCGGCGGGAGGTGGACACCGGGCCCGCTCAGTAGCCGGTCGCCGAGCCTGACGGTGCCCTCGTCGGCGCGCAGGAACCCGGCGACGACCCGCAGCATGGTGGTCTTGCCGCAGCCGGAGGGTCCGAGCACCGCCGCCAACGCGCCTGCGGGGACGGTGAGTTCGAGGCCGCGCAGGATCGGCTCCCCGGCTCCGTAGGACTTGGTCAGCCCTTCGACGCACAGCGCGTTCGTGTCGTGCGTGTCGTGCGTGTCGTTCATGTGGTTCATGTCCGGTGCCTGCCTAGGAGGTACGAGGGGACGGCGGCCAGCACGATCAGCGCGGCGGCGTAGGGGGCGGCGGCGGCGAAGGATCCGGCGCCGGTCTCCGTCCACAGGCGGGTGGCGAGGGTGTCCATGCCGGTGGGGCGCAGCAGAAGGGTCGCGGGGAGTTCCTTCATGCAGACCACGAAGGTGAGCGCGGCCCCGGCGGCCACGCCGGGCGCGGCCAGCGGCACGGTGATCTCGCGCAGTACCTGCCACGGCCGACGCCCGAGCGACCGGGCCACGTCCTCCAGGAGGGGTGGTGCCTGGAGCACGGCCGCACGGGTGGCGGCCACCGCGACGGGCAGGAACAGCACGGCGTACGCGCCGACCAGGAGCGGGAGTTGCTGGTAGAGCGGGTACGCGTAGCGCACGGCGAAGAACACCAGGGCGAGCGCGACCGTGATGCCGGGCAGCGCGTGCCCCGCGTAGGCGGCCTGCTCCAGCAGACGGGCTCCGCGCCCCCGGTGCCGGGCGGCGATCACCCCGACCGGCAGGGCGAGGACCGTGGTGAGGGCCGCGCCCGCCGCCGCGACCCCGAGCGTGGCCCAGGCCGTCTCCGCCAGCCCGCCCAGGTCCCAGGTGGCCGAGCTGCCGACGGCCAGCCAGTACCCGAGGGTGCCCAGCGGGAAGGCCACGGCGACGGCCGTCACCGCCCCGCACCACAGCAGGGCGAGCGGCCGCCACCGGCCGAGGGCGACCGGAACGGCCGGGCGGGCGGTGCCCGTTCCGATCCTGGCGTGCCCGGCCCGGCCGCGCGTACGGGCCTCGGCGGCGACCAGGGCGATCGTCATCAGCACCAGCACCACGCTGAGCGCGGCGGCCGGGGTGCGGTCGAAGGAGGCACGGTACGAGGTGTGGATGGCCCGGGTGAAGGTGTCGTACCGCATCAGGGAGACCGCGCCGAAGTCGGAGAGCACGTACAGCGCGACGAGCAGGGCCCCGCCCGTGGCGGCCGGTCGCAGCTGCGGCAGCGTGACCTTGAGGAACGTCCGCAGTGGGCCGTGTCCGAGGGAGCGCGCGGCCTCCTCCTGGGCCGGGTCGATGCCCCTGAGCGCTGCCGCGACCGGCAGATGGACGTACGGGAAGCTGACCAGTGTCAGCGCCAGCGCGGCTCCGCCGAACCCGGCGAGGTCCGGCTCGGCGGACAGCCACGCGAACGCGGCGACATAGCTGGGCACGGCCAGCGGCAGCGTGGCCAGCACCGACCAGACGCGGGCCCCGGGCAGTGCCGTGCGCACGGTCAGCCAGGCCAGCGAGACACCCAGCACCAGGCAGGCGGCCACGACGGCGGCGGTCAGGCCGAGGCTGCGGCCGAGGAGGCCCAGGGTGCGCTCGTCGGCGACGACGTCCCACGCGAACGCCGGGCCGCGCTCCAGGGCGCGGACGGCGAGGTAGCCGAGGGGCAGCAGGGCGAAGAGGGCGGCCACGCAGGCGGGGACGAGCAGGACCAGGGGCGGCCTCCGGCCGGCCGTGTGCGCCCTCCGTGGGGTACGAGTCCTTCCGGACGTGCGGGGTGAGCGGTCCGGGCGGCCCGGATCCGCCCCGCGTTCGCGGCCGGCCGGGGCGGGGGCTCCGGACGTCCGCGGGGTGGGCGGCGATGTATGCACGGCGGGTCAGACCAGTCCGACGTCGTGGAGCATGGCCAGGGTCTCCTGGAGGGAGTCCAGCCGGCCGAGGTCGATGTCGGGGGACTCCAGCGACTCGAACGGCGGCAGGCCCTCCACGGTGCTGGTGACGCCCGCGGCCAGCGGGTACTCCTTCGTCCGGTCCGCGAAGTAGGTCTGCGCCTCGTCCGACAGCAGGTAGTCCACGGCCTTCTGCGCGGTCCCGCTCTGCCCGCTGTCCTTGAGGATGCCGGCGCCGGCGACGTTGATCAGCGCGCCGGGGTCCTCGCCGGGCAGGAAGTGCAGCTTGGAGTTGACCTTGTCCTCGCCGTTCTCGGCGACCCGCTCGTACCAGTAGTAGTGGTTGACCAGGCCGAGGGAGACCTCGCCGGACTCGACCGCGTCCAGGGTGGCGAGGTTGTGGGCGTACGTCTTCGCGCTGTTCGCCTTCAGGTCCCTGAGCCACTCGCGGGTGGCGTCGTCGCCCTTCAGGACGCGCATACCGGTGACGAACGCCTGGAAGGAGGCGTTGGTCGGCGCGAAGCCGACCTTGCCCTTCCACTCCGGCTCGACGACGTCGAAGACACTGTCCGGGACCTCGTCCTCGCCGACCTCGTCCGGGTTGTACGCGATGACTCGGACACGGCCCGAGAGGCCGACCCAGTCGCCCCCGGAGCCGCTGTATGCCCCGTCGACCTTGTCGAGGGTGGCCGGAGGCAGCTTCTGCAGCATGCCCTCCTTGGACAGGGCACCCAGTGCGCCGGCGTCCTGGGAGAAGAACAGCCCGGCCTTGGTGCGGTCGCCCTCCTCCAGGATCTGGGCGGCGAGCTCCGCGCTGTCGCCGTACCGCACCTCGACCTCGGCGCCGACGGCCTTCTCCAACTTGTCCAGAAGTGGCTTGACCAGCTTCTCGTTGCGGCCGGAGTAGATGACGAGCGCGGAGGCGTCACCCTCGCTCCCGCCGTCCTTCTGTCCGGAGCCGCACGCCGCGAGGGCGGGGAGCAGCAGACCGGCCGTGACCAGCGCGGTGATCCGGCGAACCGAGGGGCGTCGCATGGTGTTCGTGCCTTCCTGAGGGGCTCGCCCGCCCGCCGCCGTCATGCCGGTGGAGGGCGAGGGCGAGCGGACCTGTGCCCTTGCTATGGCTTGTTTACGGCCAAGCTATGAATAAGGTAAACCTTGCCTAATCGTCAAGGGTTCTGTGTTACATGCGGACATTGCCGCAGAAAGGGGGCCACCCCGTGCTCCACCCCTCCGGACCCCTCTCAGCGCCCGCGGTGCCGCTTTCGGAGACCACCGGCGTGCCGTTCGCGCGCGGACTCGCGGCGTACGGCGACCGCGCCGCGCTCGTCACCCCGGAGGGCGAGCTGTCCTACCGCGAGCTGGCCGAGCGGGTGTCCGCCACCGCCGAGCGCCTCGGGCCCGGACGGCGGCTGGTGCTGCTGGCCGGGGCCAACAGGGCCGACGCGCTCGTCACGCACCTGGCCGCCCTGTCCGCCGGTCACCCCGTCCTGCTCGTCCCCGGCGACAGCGACAGCACGATCCGCTCGCTGACCCGGGCGTACAGCCCCGACATCGTGGCCCGCCCGGATGCCGACGGGACGTGGGTCCTCGACGAAAGGCACCGCGAGAGCGCCCACACCCTCCACCCGGACCTCGCCATGCTGCTGAGCACCTCCGGCTCGACCGGTTCGCCCAAGCTGGTGCGGCTCTCGCACGAGAACCTCCAGGCCAACGCCGAGTCCATCGCCACGTATCTCGGCATCGGCGACACCGACCGGGCGGCCACCACACTGCCCATGCACTACTGCTACGGCCTGTCCGTCATCCACAGCCACCTGCTGCGCGGCGCCGGGCTCGTCCTCACCGAGCGGTCGGTGTCCGAGGCGGCCTTCTGGGAGGAGTTCCGCGCCGCCCGCGGCACCTCGCTGGCAGGAGTGCCGTACACCTTCGACCTGCTCGACCGGGCCGGCTTCGAGCGGATGGAACTGCCGCACCTGCGCCGCGTCACCCAGGCCGGGGGGCGGCTGGCACCGGACCGCGTGGCCCGGTACGCCGGGCTGGGGCGCCGCTCGGGCTGGCAGCTGTTCGTCATGTACGGACAGACCGAGGCCACGGCCCGCATGGCCTACCTCCCGCCGCACCTGGCCGCCGAGCGTCCCGAGGCCGTCGGCGTGCCGATACCCGGCGGCTCCTTCCGGCTGCGGCCGGTCGACGGCCACGGCCCGGACACCGGTGAGCTGGTCTACTCGGGGCCGAACGTGATGCTCGGTTACGCCGAGAGCCCGGCCGACCTCGCCCTCGGCCGGACCGTGCAGGAACTGCACACCGGGGACCTCGCCCGGCGCGCCTCCGACGGGCTGTACGAGATCGTGGGCCGCCTCAGCCGTTTCGCGAAGATCCTCGGGCTGCGTGTCGACCCACAGCGCGTCGAGACCCTGCTGGCGGAACACGGCGTCACCGCGTACTGCGCGGGCGACGGGGAGGCGCTGGCGGTGGCCGCGCTCGGGGGCGCCGGTGAGGAGACACGGATTCGGCGGCTGGTCGCGGAGGAGTGCGGACTCCCGCCCCGCTCCGTACGGGTCGTGGCCCTCACCCGGCTGCCCCTCCTGGCCTCCGGCAAGCCCGACCACGAGGCCGTACGACGTCTGACGCGCCCCGCGGAGGAGCAGGCGCCCGGCCCCGGTGAGGATCTCCGCCTCCTGTACACGGAGATCCTCGGGCACACCGAGGTCACCGAGGACAGCAGCTTCGTCGGCCTGGGCGGCGACTCACTGTGCTACGTCGAGATGTCCCTGCGCCTGGAGGTGGCCCTGGGCCACCTCCCCACCGACTGGCACACGAGGACGATCCGCGAACTGCGCACCCTGGCGGCGCCGGTCGCGGAGGGGCCGGAAGGACAAGGCGGACCGGAGCCACGGCGGGCCCGGCCGGCCCCCGGGCTCCTCGGAGCGCTGCGGACCTGGACGACCCCGCAGTTCTGGAGGACCCGCCGCACGCTGGAGACCAGCATCGCGCTGCGCGCCGTGGGCATCGTCCTCATCGTCGGCTCACACATCCAGGTCTTCACCGTCAAGGGCTTCGCCCACATCCTCATCGGCGTCGCGGGCTACAACTTCGCCCGCTTCCAGCTGACCGACGCCGGACGCCGCGAGCGCGTACGGCGCCTGTGGCGCAGCATCGCCCGCATCGCGGTACCGAGCATGGTGTGGATCACCGGCGCGGTGTTCCTGACCGACTTCTACGACCCGGCCAACGCCCTGCTGCTCAACAGCCTGCTCGACCAGGGGAACGACCGCTTCGACTGGGCCTACTGGTTCGTGGAGGCCCTGGTCTACTTCCTGGTCGTCCTCGCCTTCCTCATGGCCGTACCGCTGCTGGACCGGCTGGAGCGGCGGTACGTGTTCGGGGTGCCGCTGGCTCTCATGGCCGTCGGCCTGGTCGGCCGCTACGACCTGCTGGGCCTGGCGTCCGCCCGCCCCCAGCTGAGCCCCACCGTGGTCTTCTGGCTGTTCACCCTGGGGTGGGCCGCCGCACGGGCCGGCACCCCACGGCAACGGGCGCTGCTGACGGCCGTGCTGCTGCTCGCCATGCCCGGCCTGTTCCAGGACCAGCCCCTGCGTACGACCCTCGTGATCGCCGGGCTGGCGCTGCTGATCTGGGTACCGACCCTGCCCAGTCTCGGCCCGCTCAGCGCGGTCGCGGGCGTCCTGGCGAGCGGTTCCCTCTACATCTACCTGACGCACTACCAGGTCTACCCCCACCTCCAGGAGGACTTCCCGCTCACCGCCCTGTTCGCCTCTCTGGTGATCGGCGTCGGCTACGCGGCGGTCGTGACCCGGGTGGTGCGGACGGTGCGGTGGCGGTGACCGGCGCCCTCCGCGCCGAGGTGTGCCGAGACCGGCGGCCGGAAGTGCGAGTTCGCCGCCGGCCCGCGGTGTCACGGCGCTCACCGGCGGCGTTCGCGCAGGAGAGCCCGCAGCCCACTGCTCCCCGGACACGAGCCACCGCGGTGGGCGCGTACCTATGCCCGCGGGTCGCGAACCGGGTCACTGGGCGCGGACGGCGTCGGCGGGTGGTGTGCGCAGCGCCTGGCGGGTGGGGAGTTCGACGGTGAGGAAAGCAGTGACGGTGACGGTGAGCGCGAGGGCGGGCAGCAGCCAGGCGGGGCCCGCGGGCCAGGGGCGGCCGAGGAAGCCCTGGCCCAGGAGGGCGAGGGGCACGGCGGACAGCAGCAGGGCCGTGGTGAGCGCGGTGGCCGCGGTCATCGCCGCCTCGCGGCGCATCATCGCGCGGATCTGGCGGGGTGTGGTGCCGATGAGGCGGAGAGCTCCCAGTTCGACCCGGCGCTGGGCGGTGGCGGCGACGAGCTTGTTGGCGATGCTCAGCAGGAGGTGGACGAGCAGGACCACGATGACGGCCAGGTTGATCCACACCTCGGGCGGGGCGTTGTTCAGGCCGCCGCCGGACGTGGGTTCCGTGTCCGTGAGTGCCAGACCCGGATGGGACGCTGCGAGGGCCGCCAGCGCCTGCCGGGCGGTCGCCGTGCCGTCCGTGCGGATCAGGATGCTCTGGTCGAGCCCCGTCGTGGTGTGGCCGGCCGCCAGGTCGCGGGACAGGGCCACCGTGCCGAATCCGAGGCTCCGGGCGTACACGGCGACCACCTCGGCGTCGACCCTCGCGCCGTCGCCGAGGACGAGACTCACCCGTCGGCCCACCGGCGCGGAGCGCGAGCGGGCGACGTCGCTGCTGACGGCGATGGTGGCGCCGGTCAGACGGTCCAGGCTCCCGTCCCGTACGTCGAGGTCGAGGACGTCCGGCGCGTCCGGGGTGAGGATCATCGCGGAACCGGACTCGGTCACCGTGTCGCCGAACATCTTGTACGGCCACACCACGGTGGTCGTGCTCACCGGGGCCGCCGCCCGTACGCCGGTCGTGTCCCGTACGTCGGCGAGCGTGCCGTCGGGCAGTCCGCCCAGGCCCGGCGCGCCGAGGCGCTGCTGGGCGAGGGTGCCGGTGCGGGTGTCTTCCGCTGTGGCGGCCAGCACGGTGGTCTGGGTGAGGGTGTACGTCAGGACGAACACGACCGCCATGGCCAGGGTGCTGACGATCCCCGCGTTGCGCAGGGCGTAGGCGCGGATGTTCGCCATGGCCAGCCAGGTCGGTGCGGAGACGTCGGGGCGGGTGCGCCGGGCCGCCGCGTTCCCGATGGCCCGGACGAGGGCCGGGCCGGCCAGGGCCAGACCGATCGCCCCGAGGATGCCCGCGATGGATGTGGCCGCCGCGCCGAGAACCGTGGGGGAGAAGAGCGGTACGACCGACATGGTGGTCGCGGCGACGATGACGAGGAGGCCGATGCGCGTCCGGGTGCGCGACGGATCGCGCGGTTCGCTGCGCGACTCGGCGACCGCCTCGGTGGCAGGCATCCGCGAGGTGCGCCACGCCGAGCCGCGGGCCGAGACCTGCACGGTCAGGGCCATGAGGAGTGTCGTCGCGAGGGCGGGCAACGGGCTGACGGTCAGGGGCAGTTCGGGCGGAACGAGACCCTGGTCCGCCAGCAGCCCCCGGAACCGGCCCGCCAGCAGATGGCCGAGCGCCACACCGGGTACGAGGGCCACGGCCGCGACGACGGTGGACTGGGCGGCGGCAAGTCGCCGGATCTGCTTCGGAGTCGCGCCGACGGCCCGCATCAGCGCCAGGTCCCGGCGCTGCCCGGCGATCGACACGGCCAGCGCGCTCGCCATCACGAACCCGGTGATCAGCAGGACGATCCCGGCGAGCGAACCGGCGAGCAGGATCAGCAGAGAGCGGGACGCGCCCGCTCCGGGCGACACCAGGTCCCCCCGGTCCGCGCCGGTGACCGTCACGAGCCCGGTGCCCTTCAGCTTCGTACGGACTCCGGCGGCGACCTGTTCCTCGGCGCCGGGCGCGGTGCGGAGGCCGATCAGGTCGACGGTTCCGGCGCGCGGGCCGCCGTCTCCGGCGTCCCGTCCGGACAGTCGTACGGCCGTCGTGTCGGCGAAGAAGACACCGGCGCCCGGCGCGTCGACGACCGCCGAGACGCGGTAGGCGGAGGGCCGGGAGCCCGCGACCACCTGGACCCGGTCGCCCACCTTCACTCCCGCGGCGGCGGCGGTGGCACTGTCCACGGCGATCTCGCCGGAACCGGCCGGCCCGTCGC
>NZ_JAVFVX010000131.1:14129-18046 GCF_033441795.1 Streptomyces sp. ADMS
GGCGGTGGCACTGTCCACGGCGATCTCGCCGGAACCGGCCGGCCCGTCGCCGTCGACCCGCGCGCCGTCCAGCAGCTTCACCGAGGACCAGCCGTGGCCCGCCGCCCGGGGATCCCCGGCCGGTACGACCCGTCCGTGCGCGTCGACGAGGGCGGCGGGGAATCCGAGGTCGCCGACCGCGTCGGTGACACCCGGCAACCCGGCCAGTTCGCCGACCAGTCGGGCCGGGACCGTACGGCGTTCCGGGAGCGCGATCGGCAGGTCGCCGCTCGGGTGCAACTCCTGGTCGGCCGCGACGACGACGTCCGCGCCGCCGAGACGGCCGACGGGCAGGTGGGAGCGCAGGCCGGACTCGGCCAGGACACCGGTACCGGTGATCAGGGCCGCGCCGCCGAGAACCGCGCAGGCCACGGCGATCAGCGCGGTGATCCGGTGTCCGGCCATCCGCAGGGCGGGACGGAACATGGCGAACATGGCTCAGACACCTGCCAACGCCACGAGCCGGCGGGCGAGTTCGGGGGCGGTCGGCGCTTCGAGGGCCTCGACCACCCGGCCGTCGGCCATCACCGCCACGTGGTGGGCCCGGGCCGCGGCGGCCGGATCGTGGGTGACCATCACCACCGTCTGGCGCAGGTCGTCGACGAGGTCGCGCAGCAGGTCCAGTACCTCGTGGGCGCTGCGCAGGTCCAGCGCGCCGGTCGGCTCGTCGGCGAACACGACGGCCGGCCTGGCCACCAACGCCCTGACGACGGCGGCCCGTTGCTGCTGGCCACCGGAGAGTTCGGCCGGGCGGTGGGTGAGCCGGTCGGACAGCCCGACCCGTCGCACCAGCGTCCGCAGCCAGTCGTGGTCCGGGGTGCGCCCCGCCAGCCGCAGGGGCAGCGTGATGTTGTCCTGGACGCTGAGCGAGGGGATCAGGTTGTACGCCTGGAACACGAACCCGACGCGTTCCCGGCGCAGTTCGGTACGGCGGGTCTCGTTCAGGCCGGCGATCTCGTGCCCGTCGATGCGGACACTGCCCGAGGTCGGGGAGTCCAGCCCGGCGGCGCAGTGCATCAGCGTGCTCTTGCCGGAGCCCGAGGGCCCCATCACCGCGAGGAACGTGCCGCGTTCCACGGTCAGCGACACCTCGTCGAGGGCGCGGAAGCCTCCCGCGTACTCCTTGACGACCCGGTCCAGTGCGATGGCGGGCGCCGACGCTTCGTGTGCGGTGGTCTCCGGGTCGCGGGTCCGGGCCGGGGCGGCGTTCACCGACGGCCCCGCAGGTGGCGCACGACGAGGGTGCCCGCGCCGAGGAGGGTGACCACGCCACAGGCCAGGTGCACCCAGGTGTCCGCTCCGGCGTAGGTGGCCGCCGAGTTGGCGACCGCGCTGACCACGACCACGATCCAGAGCAGCGTACGGACGACCTCCCCGCCGGTGACGGCGGGCGACGACACTTCGCGCGTGCCGCCGACGGGGGTGTCGGGTGTGGTGAGGCGGTAGGGGTCGGTGGTCGCCATGGGGCTTCTCCTGCGGTGCTGGGCGGTGCATCCGGGGGTCCGGCTGACGTCGTCGACGCTACGGACCGACCCCCCTCCCGGCCGATCCCGCAGCCCGCCCGGTCGGAGGTACAGCAGGCTGTACTCCGGCTGCGACCCGGCCCTCGGCCGACGGCGAACTGGTGGGCGTCATAAGGTCGTTCGCAACACACGGAATGGTTCGTCGCAAGGGGAGGGGGAGAGCGGATGGCGGTCCGGCAGGACGTGACAGCCGGTGACCGGCGGGTGGGCCTCAGGGACACCGTCGTACGGACCACGAGTGCGGCCGGCGCCGCGATCGCACAACTCGCCTCCGGGCTGGGTACGGCCTTCCGGGCGCTGCTCGTGCTGCTCTGGCTGGCCGTCACCGCCGTCACGAGCCCGGTCGGGGTCGGACTGCTCATGGCGCCCGCCGTCCTGGGCGCGCTGCACGCCCTGGCCGGCCGGGAGCGCGGCCGGCTCGGCCGCCGGGGTCCCGAGGTCATCGCCCCGGAACCGCCGCCGACACGGCTGCGGCTCGCCCTGGTCGACCCCACCACCCGGCGGGAGCTGCGCTGGCTGGCCCGGCACGCCACCCTGGGACTCCTCCTGGGGCTGTTCGGCGTCCTCCTGCCGCTCATCGCCGTGCGCGACAGCCTCTTCCCGGTGTACTGGAAGCTCCTGCCCGAGGACACGACCGCCACCTCCGTGGGGCTCGGCAACGCGCACTCCTGGCCGGACGCGCTCGCCGTGGCCATGCTGGGTGTGGGCTGGATCGCCATCGTCCTGGGGCTCGGCCCCGGCATGGCCCGTGCGCAGGCCCGGCCCGGACGCCTGCTCCTCGCAGCCGGGCCGGACACGGACCTGTCGCTCCGCGTCGCCGAACTCACCGCCACCCGTGCCGCCGCCCTGGACGCCCACGCCACCGAACTGCGCCGCATCGAGCGCTCGCTGCACGACGGCACCCAGAACCGGATCGTCTCCGTCACCGTCCTGGTCGGTGCCGCCCGCCGCATGGTGGCCCGCGACCCGGCGGGCGCCGACGAGCTCCTCGAACGCGCCCAGTCCGCCGCCGAGCAGGCCCTCGCGGAACTGCGCACGGTCTCCCGGAGCATCCTGCCCCCGGTGCTGGACGACCGCGGGCTGGCCGGCGCGCTCTCGGGGCTGGCGGCGGAGAGCGCGGTGCCGTGCCGGATCGACGTCGACATACCCGAACGCTGCGCCGCCTCCGTCGAGGCCACCGCCTACTTCGTGATCGCCGAGGCCCTGACCAACATCGCCAAGCACAGCGGCGCCGCAAACGCCACCGTGACCGCGCGCAGCCGCGGCGGGCGTCTCCACCTGTGCGTCGAGGACGACGGCCGGGGCGGTGCTGGGGGCACCTCCCAGGCATTCGGCTCCGGGGGAGAGGCCGGCGGCTCCGGACTCACCGGCATCCGCCGCCGGATCGCGGCACACGACGGCACCCTCTCCCTGGCCAGCCCGGTGGGCGGCCCGACAACCCTGAAGGTGGAACTCCCCTGTGGCTCGTGACATGCGGATCGTGATCGCCGAGGACGACCCCTTGCTGCGCGAGGGCCTCGCCCTGCTGCTGCGCGCCGAGGGCCTCGACGTGGTGGCCACCGCGGGCACCCCCGACGAGGCGCTGGCCGCCATCGACGCACACGGGCCGGACGTCGCCATCCTCGACGTACGGATGCCGCCGACCCACACCGACGAGGGGATCGTCGCGGCGGTCGAGGCCCGGCGCCGGCGTCCCGGCCTGGCCGTCCTCGTGCTGTCCGCGTACGTCGAGCAGTCCTTCGCCACCGAGCTGCTCACCGGCGGTGTGAGCGGCCTCGGCTATCTGCTCAAGGAACGCGTCGGCCGGGTGGAGGAGTTCCTGGACGCCCTGCGGCGAGTGGCGGACGGCGGCACCGCCATCGACCCCGAGGTCGTCGCCCAGCTCTTCACCCGTTCCCACCAGGACACCCGCCTCGACCGGCTCAGCCCCCGCGAACGGGACGTACTCGCCCTGATGGCCGAGGGGCTCGGCAACACCGCCATCGCCGAACGGCTCGTCGTCACCGAGGGCGCGGTCCACAAGCACATCCGCAGCATCTTCGCCAAGCTCGACCTGTCGCCGACGGACCGGGTGGACCGGCGGGTCGCCGCGGTACTGCGGTACCTGGAGGATCTACGGCGACCGGCCTGAGCGCGGCCGGCTCCACCACGGACCGTCCCGCCGGCCGGCGGCGGTGGCCCGGTGCCGCGAGGGCGACGACGCCTCCTGCGGGACGCACCCGGTCCCCGGACGGGCCGCTGCAGCCAAGGGCGCCGCTCGGACGACCAGCCGCCCACACGGGGCACCGACGGAACTCTGCGACCAGCGACTATGACCCCCTCCGGGGAGATCGTCTCCCACGCTGTCACAGATCG
>NZ_JAVFVX010000132.1:0-17633 GCF_033441795.1 Streptomyces sp. ADMS
GTGGGCCCACCACAGCTCACGGTTGGGGTCGTTCGCCTCCCGGGTGGCGACGACCGTCAGCGCGGTGCCGTCGGCGGCGACGGTCACCACCTCCACCGCGTACAGATGGTCGACGACCAGTCCGTCGCGCCGTACGAGCATGCCCCAGCCACCGCCGCAGACATGGCCGCCGATGCCGACCGAATAGCAGATGCCGCCCGGGATGGTGACGCCCCAGGTGGAATACAACTTCTCGTAGACGTCCAGCAGTTGGGCGCCCGCCTCGACGGCGACCGCGTTGAGCCGGCTGCAGTAGTACACGCCGTTCATCTTCGACAGGTCGAGGACGAGCTGCGTCTGCGGGTTGTAGACGAAGTCCTCCAGGCAGTGCCCGCCGCTGCGGATGGTGAGCCGTTTGCCCGCCCGGGCGGCCTCGGCGACGATCGGGGCCACCTGAGCGGGGTCGTCGACGACTCGTACGGACTCCGGTTTCGCGGTGTAACGGGCGTTGAGGGCCCGCACCAGATCCGGATACTGCTGGTCCGCGGGCGTGACGGCGATCGGGCCGGCCGACAGCGTCGCTCCCACGTCGGGGAGCGCCTCGGCGGCTGGTGCTGCCGCGTGGGCGCTCCCGTGGAGTCCGAGTGCTGCGGCTCCTCCTGCTCCGGCGGCACCGGCGAGGAGGAGGCGGCGTCTTATGCCGGGTGGATTCTGATCCATGGTCATACCTCGTGAAGACTCGTACCTGATGAAGGTGTGCGGACCCGATGAGGGTGTGTCGGAAGGCCGGCGCCCGGCGCCGGCCTTCGCGTTCGGTGCGTCGCGCGCTCAGCGCTTGAGGGCGAAGGTGAGGCCGTCGGCGTACGGCAGGACGCTCAGGTCCACCCGCTTGTCCTCGCGGACCTTGGCGTTGAAGGCCCGCAGCGCCGTCGTCTCGGAGTCCTGCTGCGTCTCGTCGAGCACCGCGCCGTGCCACAGCACGTTGTCCACGACGATCAGACCGCCGGTGCGCAGCAGCTTCAGCGCGGCCTCGAAGTAGGCCTCGTAGTTCTCCTTGTCGGCGTCGATGAAGACGAAGTCGAACGAGCCAACCGCGCCCTCCTCCGCCAGCAGGGCGTCGAGGGACTGGCGCGCATCGCCGATCCGCAGGTCGATCCGGTCGGCGACGCCGGCCCGCTCCGCGAAGTCGAGGGCCATGGCGGACCACTCCTCGCTGATGTCGAGGGCGACCACGCTGCCCTCCTCGGGCAGTGCCAGGGCGGTCGAGAGCAGGCTGTAGCCGGTGAACACACCGACCTCAAGGGCGCGCCTGGCGCCGATCGCCTTCACCAGCAGAGAGATGAACTGACCCTGCTCGGGCGAGATCTGCATAAGGGCCAGCGGAAGTTCGGACGTCTTGATCCGGAGTTCCTGGAGCAGGTCCGGTTCACGCAGTGAAATCTCTGCCACATAGTCCTGCAGAGCTTCATTCACATCTACTTGAATACGCATGGGTTCCCCCTGGATTCCGACCGAATTACGCTCTAGGTCTGGAAAGCTAGAACGCGGAACATCTGTCCGTCAAGCAGATCGGTGGGGTCCATATTCCTGGATCGGTTCTTCAGCGACAGCTGGAACAATGCCCGCGTAATGCATTCGGATTCGCGCGTTGATTGCCTTCGGTTTCGCATCCGTTTTCTTTCTCAAGGAGGAGGAATCTCCCGTGAGCCTTGAACAGCGCGCGTTGCGGGACTGTCTGGGGCGGTTCGCCTCGGGCGTGACCGTCGTCACCACCGGCGACGGGAGCGCCGTGCACGGTGTCACCGTCAGCTCCTTCACCTCCGTGTCCCTGAGCCCGCCGCTGGTCCTGGTCTCCCTGGACCGGCGCAGCCGCAGCTGTGACCGGCTCAGGGAGCGGTCCGCGTTCGGGATCAACGTGCTGGCGGCGGACCAGCGCGATCTCGCCCTGCTCTTCGCGGGCCGCGCCGATGTGCCCGCCCCCGACATCCGCTGGGAGGGCGACCCCACCGCCGCCCGGCTCGCGGGCGCCGTGGCGCACTTCACCTGCGTCCCCTGGGCCTCGTACGACGGCGGTGACCATGTGCTGTACGTCGGCGAGGTGGTGCGCTTCGAGGCTCTGGACGGAGAACCCCTGGTCTTCTCCGCCGGGGTGCTGGGCGAGTTCCACCGCCCGTCCGACGGGGCGGCCTGGACCGGGTCGCTCGACGGGCCCGCCCACGGCTGGGCGGCCGACTTCGGCGCGCTGGCGGCCACGAGCAGACACGTATGACCACCACCGACCACAGGTTCATCGACCGGACAAGGAAGAAGACATGACGCGACAGAACGGCGACGCGGGACCCGACGCCCCCCACGCACCGGCGACGCGGCCGCTGACCGGTGATGAGTATCTGGAAAGCCTCCGGGACGACCGCGAGATCTACCTCTACGGGGACCGGGTCAAGGACGTCACCGCCCATCCGGCGTTCCGCAACTCGGCGCTGATGACGGCCCGCCTCTACAACGCCCTGCACGACCCGGCGAAGCGGGACGTGCTGACCACCCGCACCGACACCGGCGGCGACGGATTCACCCACGCCTTCTTCCGCACCCCGCGCAGTGTGGACGACCTGGTCGCGGACCGCGAGGCGATCGCCGAGTGGGCGAGGATGACGTACGGCTGGATGGGCCGCAGCCCCGACTACAAGGCCGCGTTCCTCGGCACCCTCGGCGCCAACAGCGAGTACTACGCGCCGTACGAGGAGAACGCCCGGCGTTGGTACAAGGAGTCGCAGGAGAAGGTCCTCTTCTGGAACCACGCGATCATCCACCCGCCGGTGGACCGCCATCTGCCCACCGAGCAGGTCCAGGACGTCTTCGTCCATGTGGAGAAGGAGACCGACAACGGGCTGGTCGTCTCCGGGGCGAAGGTCGTCGCCACCGGCTCGGCCATCACCCACTTCAACTTCATCTCGCACTACGGTCTGCCGCTGCGGGACAAGAAGTTCGCGCTGGTCGCGACCGTGCCGATGGGCGCGCCCGGACTGAAGCTGATCTGCCGGCCGTCCTACGCCGCGAACGCCGCGGCGATGGGCAGCCCGTTCGACTACCCGCTCTCCAGCCGGCTCGACGAGAACGACACCATCTTCGTGCTGGACAAGGTGCTCATCCCCTGGGAGAACGTCTTCCTCTACGGCGACGTGGACCGGGTGAACGACTTCGCCCCGCAGTCCGGTTTCCTGGAGCGGCTCACCTTCCACGGAGCCATCCGTCTCGCGGTGAAGATCGACTTCATAGCCGGCCTGCTGCTCAAGGCCGTGGAGATGACCGGCAGCAAGGACTTCCGCGGCATCCAGTCCCGCATCGGTGAGGTGCTGGCCTGGCGCAACATGTTCTGGGCCCTCAGCGACGCCGCCGCCCGCAATCCCCAGGAATGGAAGAACGGCGCCCTGCTGCCGCGCCTCGAATACGGCATGGCATACCGCTGGTTCATGACCATCGGTTATCCGCGTATCAAGGAGATCATCCTGCAGGACGTCGCCAGCGGTCTGATCTACGTCAATTCCAGTGCCGAGGACTTCGCCAATCCGGAGATCCGGCCGTATCTCGACAAGTACGTCCGCGGCTCGAACGGGTACGACTCGGTGAGCCGCGTCAAACTCATGAAGCTGCTGTGGGACGCGATAGGCACCGAGTTCGGCGGCCGGCACGAATTGTACGAGCGTAATTACTCGGGCAACCACGAGCAGGTGCGCACCGACATCCTTCACGCGCAGGAGGCGAGTGGCCAACTCGACGCGTACAAGGGCTTCGCCGAGAAGTGCATGGAGGAGTACGACCTCGACGGCTGGACGGTTCCCGACCTCGACTCGTTCAAGGAACTGCGCGAGCGGCGCAAGGGACTCTGGGGCTGACGCCCGCGACGCCCGACGCGGTGGGGCCTCCCCCGCCGCGTCGGGCGTCAGCCCGCGTCGCGCAGGCCGAGCGGCGCGAGGGAGCGGCCTGCGCCGTGCCCGGCAGGGACCACTAGCCCCTGGAGTTCCTGGCGGATCCGCTCCCGCAGACAGGCCCGCAGCACCTGACGAGGCAGCAGACCCCGGCCCGGCTCGGGCACATCGACACGGGCGAGCGCCCGGCCCACCCGCGCGCCGAGCCAGCCGGTGTCCGCCCGGTGCTCGGCACGCGGGAACATCTCCACGAGCCGCGGCAGCAGTGTCCCGCCCGATCCGTCGTACGCACCCTCCGTGCCGCCGTCCGCGCCGTCCAGCAGCACCGCGCACACCCCTTTGTCCGTGGCGGCCACCAGCACCGGGCCGAGCGAGGACGCACCCGTCGCCGACCGGATAACCTCACCGTCACCGCCCGCGCGGAACACCTGCGGAGTCATACCGAGAATCGCCGACGAGACGGCGTAGAACTGGCCGTTGGAGTTGAACCCGGCCTGGTAGATGGCGTCGGAGACGGTGCGTGCCCCGGTCAGTTCCGCCCGGACGCGCCGGGCGCGCACCGCTGTCCAGTACGCGTACGGCGTGACCCCCGTCAACGACCTGAACATCCGGTGGAAGTGGAAACGGCTGTAGCCGGCCGTCCGCGCCAGGCCGTCCAGGTTGGGGGGCTCCAGCGCTCCGTCCATCAGCAGGCAGGCGCGCGCCACGGTGTCCGCGTAGTACCTGTTCGGCGCCGACTCGTCGGGGCGGCAGCGGCGGCACGGGCGGTAACCCCGCGCGCGCACGTCCTCCAGAGAGAGATGGAACTCCACGTTCTCCCGGCGGGCCAGCCGCGCCGCGCAGGAGGGCCGGCTGTAGATGCCCGTCGTCCGCACGACGTAGTAGAACTTGCCGTCCGCCGCTGCGTCGCGGCGCTGCACCGCCCGCCAGCGCTCCGCGTCGGTCGTGTACGCGGGTCCCGTGGACGCGATGGCGGGACGGGCCTGTGGCCTCCGGTCGGCCATCAGCGTCTCCGGCCCGCGAGTCCCGGGCGCGGCGCCCAGCCTCGCTCGTGCAGCCGGTCCCGGTCGCGCAGCAGCTTGCCGCTCGCGGACCTGGCCAGTTCGGGCACCATGTGGAACCGGCGCGGCACGGCCTGTTCACCGAGGAACCTCCGGCACCACGCCGACAGATCGGCCCGGGCCAGTTCGTCGGTGCCCGCCACATGTGCCTCGACCGGGTCGGGCCCCAGCACCACTGCCTCCGTGACATGCCGATGGGCCCGCAGCACCGCCTCGATGTCCAGCAGCTGGGCGCCGGACGCGGTCTGCCCGGCCCGGCCCCGCAGCCACAGGGCTCCGGTCGCCGGGTCCCGGGTGACGAGGTCGTACGTGGACAGCCAGCCACCGTCCTGTCGGGGCCACGGCTCGTAGGGGTGGGGCGAGCGCGGGACATGGACCTGGAGGGCCCCGGCCGTCACCCGGGTGCGCACTCCCGGCACCGGCACGCCGATCGACTCCGGCCCGTACACCCCGGCCAGGTCGGTGGAGACGATGCCGGTCTCGGTCGTTCCGTACGCCTGGCCCACCAGGACTCCGTACCGCCGGGCGAAGGCACCCGCGGTCTCGGCGGGCAGGGTGTCTCCGCCGGAAACGGCCAGCCGCAGGAAGGGCAGAGCGGTCCCGGCCGCGGCGTCGGCGAGCATGGCGAAGTGGTGCGGGCGCCCCAGGACGACATGGGAACGGGCCACGGCCTCGGCGACCGCCGCACTGCTCTCGGAGGCCGGGAACACCACGGTCGCGCCGACCGCTAGTGCGTGCAGCACACCACCGATCAGCGCGAAGGAGTGCGCTATCGGTTCGGGGACCGCGACCCGCTCGCCGGTCCCCGGCATCAGGGGCAGGGAGCCGAGCCGCTCCACCTCGGTCAGCAGGGAGGCGGCCGTGCGGCCCCCCGCCTTGGGACGGCCCGTGGTGCCGGAGGAGAACTGCACCAGACAGTGGGGGGTCCGCGCGGGCAGCCCGCCCCGCCTGCGCCGTACGAGCACCTCGCACTCGGGTACGAACAGGTCCGCACGGTCGTGGCGTTCGCCCACGCCGATCACGAACTGCGGGGCGCTCAGCTCCAGCAGAGCCGCCCGCTCCGCACGACCCAGCGCGGGCTCCAGCAGGATCACCTGCGCGCCGATGGACCACAGGGCGAAAACGCACCACAGCTGGGTGAAGCTCGGTGTGCCGTGCACCGCCACCGTCGCACCCGGGCGGATTCCGTGGCAGCTGAGGGTGTGGGCCAGCCGGGTCGTCTCCGCTCGGAGCTCTCCGAAGGAGACCGCACTGCCGGATCGCGCCCAGACTGCCTGTGGATCGGCGGCTGCGAGCAGTCGGTCGCCCCACCAGGCTTCGTCACTCATCGTCTCTCCGGGGGCCGCTGCGGACCCGCCGGACCGGTGCCGTGTCTGTGCGGGCACGGCACCGGCCCGGCGGTCCGGCTCACTTCTCGACGCAGAACTCGCCGACGGGCCAGCCGACGTGCCGCTTGTCGGTGGCGACATGGCCGAGGACCTGGTCGCCCTTCTTGAGTTCCGTCACGTTCAGCACACTGGCGCCGGGACCGAG
Source organism: Streptomyces sp. ADMS (assembly GCF_033441795.1). Classification (NCBI taxonomy): domain Bacteria; kingdom Bacillati; phylum Actinomycetota; class Actinomycetes; order Kitasatosporales; family Streptomycetaceae; genus Streptomyces; species Streptomyces sp. ADMS. The sequence continues at coordinate 6,500 of NZ_JAVFVX010000132.1, forward strand.
AACCCGGACGTGCCAGTCGTCCTGGACGATCAGGTTGACCTCGACGTCCTCGGGCGAGACCGCCCTGATGCTCAGCAGCGGACGGGACTCCAGCTTGATGCGGCCCACCACGATGCGGCGCGTGCGGCCGTCGGCACCCACGGCCAGGACGGCGGAGCCGGCCTTCAGCTCGCTCAGGTAGTTCGTCCGGTTGTCCTGGCCGAAGACATAGCTGTGCAGCGCGCCCGCGTTGATGCGGAAGGGGCGGGTCGGCATGTAGGGCAGCGGGTGCGTCTCGCTCACGCACAGGATGAAGCCGTGTGCGTACGAGCCGACGAGCATGCCCTCGTCCTTCTCGAAGTGCGTGCAGGTGTCGATGCAGACCCGATCGCCCAGGCCCAGGTGCTCGATCGACTCGACCGTCAGTGTGCTCAGGCTCAGGTCCGGGGTCTTGACCCGCAGCAGCTCCACGAGTTCGAAGACGTCGTTGGCGTTGCGCGGTGCGAACAGGACACCTTCCGAACCCTTCTCCAGGACATCGATGATGACCCTGGCCTCCTCCAGATCATCGGCCCGGCAGATGAGCTGGCCCGGGGAACGGTCCGCGGCCGCGATCACGATCTCCAGCGGGATCTTCGTCGGGTCCTTGAACTGCACGACCGTGTACGGCAGGGCGATGGCCGTCTCGCAGGCCAGGTTCAGCGTCGGGTCGTCGACGACGTCGACCAGACCGGCGATGTCCTTCTCGCCGGACTGGTGCCAGGAGCGGAGCTGGTTCAGCTGTTCGGTGCCGCCGACCTCGCGCAGCACGATCAGGTCGTCGAACCCGTCTCCCTCCGGGCGCGTGGCGCCGGTCAGGATGCGCTTGACGGTGACAGGCAAGGTCGCGAGCGTCTGGGCGTCGCGGTCCACGATGCCGTCCACACGAGCGTGAACGGCGGCGTCGATGACCGCTTCGCGCTGTTCGGCGGGCACGTTACGGAGGTCGATCCAGGCGAATTTCACAGAGCACCTGCCAGTTCGGGAGAGGAGGACGAGGACGAGGAGGCCGACGAGGACGCAGCCGACGAAGCCGCTGACGGGCTCGCGAGCCCATGGCCGTGGACAATCGCGGCCAGCTTCTGCACCACGTGCTTGGGGGACGGACTGGTGAACACGCGCCGGCCGACGGCGAGTCCGGCACAGCCCGCCGACAGGGCCGCTGTGGCGAACGCTTCGAGGCTGCCCTCGGTCCCGCCGCCACCGGCGACGACGATCGGCAGCGGGGAACTCTCCACCACCTCCGCCATCCGCTCCGGCGGGGCGGCAAGCACCGTCTTGACGATGTCGACACCGAGGTCGGCCGCGATACTCGCGGCGTGCGCCACGAGTTCGGGACGGGTGGGGTCGTTCACCCGGGGGCCGCGCGGATAGACCATCGCGATCAGGGGCATGCCCCAGCGATCGCAGGCCGCCGCGACGGTCCCGAGGTCGCTCAACTGCGCGGCCTCGGTGTCGGACCCGATGTTGACGTGCACGCTCACCGCGTCCGCGCCCAGCCGGACGCACTCCTCGACGTCACCGACGAGCACCTTGGCGTCGGCGTCGGGACCGGCCTGCGTACTGGCGCTCAGGTGCACCACGAGCCGGGTTGTGGTGAGAACGGCCGGCGGGATCAGCCGCGCCCTGCCCTTGTGCACGACGACGGCGTCCGCGCCGCCCTTCGCGATGTCCGTGACCAGGTCCGGGAATCCCGCCGCGCTGACGATCGGTCCGTCGGATACAGAGTGATCGAGCGGAATGAACAGATACCGCCCATCACCCGCACGGGACAATCGAGCCAGGCGCAACGCTTTCCCGGTCAGTGGCATCGTCGTCATGACACGCCCCTTCGTTCGCGACAGCTCTGTCTCATGGCTGCACTCTCGCAAGGGCCACTGAAGGATCGAGCCAGCTCGTTTCCGCAGATGACAGAGGTGTTCTTCGGGGGACCCTGCCGTGCGGCAACCGTTTCGGCGGCTCCGGTGTTCGTTCTCTCGGGCAGCGGCGACGAAACGACAAAAGCAGGGAGAGCAGTATGCGTGTTGGGTCGGACTCGGCAGCGGAGAGCGGATTCGACACCGAGGTCGCCGTGGTGGGCGGCGGGCCGGTCGGCACGCTGGTCGCACGGGAACTGGCCCTGCTGGGCGTCGATGTGACGATCCTGGAGAAGCTGCCCGAGTCGGACGGTGTCTCCAAGGCGAGCACCCTGCACGCGCGCACGGCCCAGACCCTGGACCGCCGGGGGCTGCTGGAGGCCGTGCAGCCCGGCCGGTACGCCGCCGCCCGCGGTACGCACGGCCCGGTGCGTTTCCACTTCGCCTCGATCTTCGAGCTGGACCTGTCCCGGGTCCTCGACGAGGGTCCGGCCATCGTCGGCAGCCCGCAGGCGTTCGCCCAGGAGGTGTTCGCGGCCGACGCCGTACGACTCGGCGCCCGGCTGCGGCGCGACGCGGAACTCGTCGGCCTCGACGAGTACGACGACCAGGTACGGCTGCGCCTGCGGTCCGTGTCCGGTGCCGAACAGACGCTCACGGCTCGCTGGGTGGTCGGCGCGGACGGGGCGCGCAGCGCCGTGCGCAGGCTGAGCGGCATCCGTTTCCTGGGCGACGGGCCGACCGTCGCGGCCCTGATGGGCGAGGTGCGGCTGCTGGACCCGGCCGGGGCGCCCGGCGGCTGGCAGCGCACACCGCGTGGCTGGACGCTGCTGTGGGTCAACCCCCACGGGGCCAGCCGCGTGTGCACGTACGACTACCGGGGCCCGCACCAGGACCGGCACTCCCCCGTCACGCTGGACGAGCTGCGCGGCGAGGTGGAACGCATCGCGGGCCGGCCCGTTCCGATGGACAGCCCCGACTGGATCGCCCGCTTCAGCGACGCGTCACTCCAGGCGGAGCAGTACCGCAGGGGCCGGATCCTGCTGGCCGGCGACGCCGCGCACGTACACTTCCCGGCCGGCGGTCAGGGTGTGAACCTGGGCCTCCAGGACGCCGTCAACCTCGGCTGGAAGCTGGCTGCCGAGATCCGTGGCCGGGCGCCGGACGGGCTGCTCGACACGTATCACAGCGAGCGGCAGCCGGTGGCGGCCGCGGTGCTGCACAACGTGAAGGCCCAGGTGGCCCTCATGGACCCCGATCCCCGGACGGACGCACTGCGTGAACTGTTCACGGCGCTGATGCGGTTCGACGAGGTCAACGCCTACCTGAGCACCATGATCACGGGTGTGGGCGTGGTGTACCCGGTGGGTGGGCGCGCCGACGATCCGCTGGCCGGGCGCATGGTGCCCAGCCTGCCGCTGAAGACCGCCGAGGGGACCACCACCCTCGCCGAGCTGCTGCACGACGCCCGCCCGCTCCTGCTCGACCTGTCCGGGGACACCACCCTGCGGACCGTGGCGGGTCCGTGGGCCGACCGTGTCGCCGTCGTCGCGGCCACCCCGGTCAGCGGCATCTGGGACACGGACGCCGTGCTGGTGCGCCCCGACGGCTACGCGGTCTGGTCGGGGCGCGGTGACCATCGGGACGCGGAGTCCCTGCGTACCGCCCTCACCCGCTGGCTCGGGCCGGCAGGCTGGTGACCCAGCCCCCGCGGATGGTCCACGTGCCGCCGTCGGCGCCCGCGCCACGCAGACCGTGCAGGACACCCGGGCCGGCCAGCGCCGGAACCCTGGAGTCGGACAGCGTCCCGAAGGCGTAGGAGCGGGACGGCTCCCAGTCGGTGCTGTGCCGCAGGCGCCGGGCGAGCTGGACGAAGCCGGCCGGGGCCGCGGCGATCACCCAGGCGTCGGGGGCGGGCGCGGTCAGCCGGCGGGCCGGGCGCAGCCAGGAGGCCGCTGTCTCGGGCCAGTCGACGACCGCGAGGACCGTGCCACCGCGCGCCTCCCATGCCTCGCCGAAGGCCGCGGCGGCCGACACGGACGCCGCGTCCCGGCTGTGCCCCGTCACCACGGTGGCGATCCGGGACCGTGGCACCGTCAGCAGGCCGAGCAGCGCGGCGAGTTCGGCCGGGGTGTGCGGGACAGGCCGGGGCGGTTCCCCGTACGCGTCCCAGTCGGCGGGATCGACGAGCGGGGAGTGTCCGGCCGGACGGTTCCCGTCGCCGTTCTCATCAGTGGTCTCCTCACCGGTGCCGCGGCCGGCCTTCCAGCGTCGGTACGCCTCGGGCAGGCACACCGCGCACGGCCGGTATCCGGCCGCTACGGCGGTGGCCTCGTCGGCGAAGAACACCCGTTCGCGGACGTAGCCGCCGCGGGCCAGGAAGCGGGCCGCGGAAGGGCAGTCCAGCCGCCCGTACAGCCGTCCGCGCCGGTATCCGCCGAGAGTGCCCGGCACCGGGCTGCTGTACGGCGCCCCGTCCGACCCCAGCAGACGGTACGTACGCGCCTGTGCGGCCGTCATGACGCGTCGTGGAAGACCAGCCCCAGCGCGCGCCGACGGCCGGAGTGAACGGTGCTCACCCCGTGCCGGACGGCACCCGCGGACCAGCCTCGCTTGGTCCGCACCGGCCGGTCCCGGGTCGTGAACACGAGCCCGTGCCCCTGGCGCAGCGCGACGGTGGTACCGCGCGACTGGGCCCGGGCGCGCTGCTCGACGAGCAGGAACTCCCCTCCGGTGTAGTCGACGCCGTACTCGTCCAGGCCGATCACGACCTGGAGGGGGAAGACGAGATCGCCGAAGACGTCGCGGTGCAGCGCGTTCCAGTCGCCCTCCTGATAACGGAGGAGGATCTGCGCGGAGCGGTCCTGGCCGGCCTCGTGGCACATCGCCAGCCATTCCTGGAGGTCGTCCGGCCAGGGTGCCGGACGGCCTAGCCGGGCGGCCCAGTCCCGCGCCACGGCCAGCAGGTGGGGGTAGAGGGCCTCGCGGAGCGCGGCGACCACCGGGGGCAGGTCATGGGTGAAGTACCGGTACGTCCCCGAGCCGAAGCGGTGCCGGGCCATGTCGACCGTGTTGCGGAACAGCTCGGCCCGCTCGTACAGCTCGGCGATCTCCCGGCACTTGTCGGGGCTGAGCAGCTCGGGCGTCAGGGCGCAGCCGTGCGTGTCCAGCGCGTCGGCGAGCGCGGCCCAGTCGGCCTCGTCGACGCTCCGGCGGACGCCGGCGAGCCGGAGGCCGGTGGTCATTCGTCCCTGCCGGGCAGAGCGGCGGGGAACGTCATGCCTTCCAGGGCGAGCAGCAGCTGCTTGCGCTCCAGGCCGCCGGCGTAGCCCGTGAGCGACCCGTTCGCCCCGACGACCCGGTGGCAGGGCCGCACCACCAGCAGCGGGTTGGCGCCGATCGCCGTACCGACGGGCCGGGCCGCGCCGCGCGGTTCACCGATCCGGGCGGCGATCTCGCCGTAGGTGAAGGTCGTCCCGTACGGAATGCTCTCCAGCGCCTCCCAGACCCGCCGCCGGAAGGGGGTGCCGGAGGGGACGTACTCGATGTCGAAGTGGGTCAGCGTGCCGGCGAAGTAGGCGGCCAGCTGTCCGGCGATCCCGGTGAACGCGTCCGCGTCCCGGAGCCAGCCGGCCCCTGGGGTCACGCCGCCCTTCTGTCCGGGGACGGACAGCGAGGCGAGGGCGGTACCGCCGGGGGCGGTCGCGCTCCGCTCGCCGACCAGCAGCAGTCCGCCGAGCGGGCTGTCGAGCGTGGTGAATAGTGTCGTCATCGCGGTTCCTCGTCAGATGGTTCCATAACCTTGTAACACCAGACTGTGCCTCCGGGGTTGCAGAGCGCGGCGAAAACCGGCCTCCGTGACCCTGCTGCCCCGCAGTCCCGCTGCCCCGTCAGCGGGCGTTGTGGAATATCACCCCGAGCACATTGCGCCGGCCGCCGAGCACCTCGCCCGTGCCGTGCTGCACCGCGCACCGGCGCATTCCGTGGCTGCCCCGCACCGGCCGGTGCCGCACGGGGAAGATCACGCCCTGACCGAGGCGCGGCCGTACCACCACGGGGCGGGCCTGGGAGCGGGGCTGCCGCTCCACGAACACGCTTTCGCCGCCGGTGAAGTCGACGTCCGGGTCGTTGAGCATGAACGCGACCTGGAGCGGAAACACCAGCTCTCCGTAGACGTCCTGATGGAGGGCGGCGTAGTCCCCGGGGCCGTACCGCAGGATCAGCGGCGTCGGCCGCACCTGGCCGTGTGCCGCGCATTCGGCCAGCATCTGGTCGAGGGCGGCCGGGAAGGTCCGTTCCCCCAGCAGGGGAGCCCACTGGTTGGCCATCCACGCCATGCCCGGGTACATCTCCTCACGCAGCGCCCGGACCAGCCGAGGGGTGCCAGCGTGCTCGAAGTACTTGTAGGTGCCCCGCCCGAATCCATGCCGTTGCATCACCACCGTCGAGCGGAAGAGCCCCGGCCGGTCGAACGTGCCGATGAGTTCGGCGCACTGCTCCCTGGACAGCAGCGGCGGCGTGACGGCCACACCCCGGGTATTCAGCTCGTCGTACAGCGCGTTCCAGTCGAGCCCACCGAGCCCGGGAAGGTCCGCGCTGCCGCGGCTGTCCGGTGCCTGGTGTCTGTCGCCCTCCAGATCGAAAAGGGTGGGCGCCAAGGGCCCGGGTCCTTTGTTCACAGGTCGATTCTCGCGACCGGCGCGGCATGATGCTGGCGGCTTTCCGACATCGCGTTCCCACACGCTCCTCTCCCGCGGAATCACGTGTGCAAAGCTGGGGAACAGAACACACCAACCCAGTACTGCTGCGCGGCTGGGTCAAGGTCGTCGCCCAGTCCTACGCCGGCTACCGTGCTCTGCTCGCCCTGCGCGGTCCCGGTGAACTCCTCGGTGAGCAGGCCGGGTTGGCGGTGGGTCCGGCGACCGCGCCCGGCAGAGTGCGGTCGCGGCCCTCGTAGGGGCCCAGCACCGCAAAAACGTGAGCCTGACCACCACACCAATGGTGTCTGCCAAAGCGGAACAAGCTCACCTGGGACTTCCAGCCGCATCAGCCGGTACGAGCGTGAAACAACCGAAAGGGCATTCATACAGGTCAACGACCTGCGACGGCCCGACATCGCAGGTCACGGCGTTGGCTGGTCTCTTCCGGGACATTTGATGTGAGGATGCCGCCGCACCTCGTCTGACCTGCGGCTTAGCGGGTCAGGGAGGGGTGCGGCGGCATCTCTGGGACTTCTCTGGGACTTTGGGCCCGCGGTGGGCTACGAGCCACGCTCCACAGGTTTTGCCGACCGGCCACGGCTACGCGAAAATCGCGTCGAAGGCGGCGCTGCCTCGTGCGCCCGCGCGGGGCAGGAAGTTGGGAGTATTTCCGCAGCGTGAACCCGGGGTCGGAGTGCCCCAGCCAGCGTGCCAGGGAGATGACCGATTCGCCAGCCTCCAGTTCCTCGGAGGCGTAGAAGTGGCGCAGGGCGTGGAAGCCGTGCTCCCGGGATGGCTCCCACACGCGAGCGCCGTTTGTGTTGCCCTCCTCCAGAGTCCAACAGCGCGATGCACAGCGTCATCAAGCTGAGGGCCGCGATGCTGCCCCAACCGATCGCCTCGTCCACCCGGCGCCTTGACCAGGCGGGCGATGCCGAACCCGATGAGACCGGCGAAGGTAGAACCCCAAGGTGCGCGAGATGGTGGCCGCCGCCAAGGAGTCCGCGCCCATCACCGGGATCGGCTACGCCGGGCGGGTCGTCTCAGTCAACCTGGGCGCGGAGTCCCCGTGCGTCCGCGTCAACGCCTCCACGGGCGGCGGCAAGTCGGTGACTCTGCGGTGCATCGCCCTCCTGTTTAGCCGCAGTCCCACGCTTGGTTTCTTGCGACAGGGCCAGGCGCTACCGGGTGCGCCGGGTGGTGACGAGTTGGCCGTTGTGGAGACGCTGGTCGAGGTCGAGTCCGCTGTCGAGCATCGCGAGGACATCGAGGTGGCGGTCGGCCGGCACGGTCGCCACCCGGCGGCGGTCGCGGGCGACGCGGATGGTCAGGTGACGCTCGCTGGGCCGTGCGACATTGACCGGGGCGTCAGGTGTCCCTGCTATCAGCCGGGTCAGCGGAGTGGCGGCGCGGTTCTCGAGAAGCTGGTTGATCGGGTCGGAGGGAGTGCGGACGTAGTCGAGGAGATCCTGGATCTCGTAGTCGCTCGCCCCATACTGCTGCGTCGCGCAGGACCGCGCCGGGTTCGTGGTGAAGCCCTGCTCGTGCCATACCTTCTCTCGGCGATCCGGATGCTGGAGTCCGGCCACGCCTCCGCGGAGGACATCGACACGCTCGGTCCTCGGCCATGACGCGCAAGTCGCGCCGGCGTCGACAACCTGCGTTTCCGTGTCCGCCTCGCCGAGCCGGAGCAGATGCACGCGCCCACACCGATCCTTCCCGCCTTCCTCCGCCGAGAGCGGCCGCGCGGTCTGTCAGCACTCCGAGGAGGAGTGTCAGCAGGAAGATGCCGCCGGTGCCCGACGTGACCGTACGCCCGCGCGTATCTCACTCGTTCGCGTCGCGGAGCGTGCGCAGGATGCGCTCCAGGTGGCGACGGTCCTCGGATGAGAGCGGTCCGGTGACGTGGCTGCGGAGATGGGAGACGTGGGCGGCCATGGCGCGGTCGAGTGCTTCGGCTCCTTTGTCGGTCAGTACGGCGAGTGCGGCTCGGCGGTCGTCGGGGTCGGGGTCGCGGCGGATCAGCCCCGCCTCCGCCATGCGGTCGGCGAGCCGGGTGAAGCCGCCCGAGCTGAAGGACACGGCCTCCGCCAGGTCCGTCATGCGCAGCCGGTGCCCGGGCGTGCGGCCCAGCCGCAGCAGCACCTCGAACCAGGTGTCCGGAACTCCCAGATCGCGGTGCACGAGGGGCTTGAGGCGAACGAACGCCTCCACGAACAGTCCGTAGAGCGTCACGTCGTCGTCGTTCAGCAGTTGCTCGTTCACCCCATGAGGATGACAGAAAGGCGAGAGCGGCAGAAGCTGCCGTTGCAATCTCTGCTGCAGCAGATATATTGTCTGCATCGGCAGATACTTTTACCGCCCCCACAGATGTGGAGCCCGATCATGCGCAAGCGCACCCTCCCCGGGTTCGGTGTCGCCGCCGCCACGGCCGGCGCCCTCACCCTCGGCCTGTCCCTGGCGCCCGCTTCGGCGGACGCCGCTCCCGCCTCGCACGGACACCGCACGATCATCATCGAGGCCGTCGAGAAGGGCACCGCGGTCAACATGGTCGACGTCACCCCGGCCGACTCCGCCCTCGGCGACCAGCTGATCGGGACCGGCGACCTCACCGGCCGCGACGGCCGCAAGCTGGGCACCAGCAGCTTCGTCGGCGTCTCCACCGACGCCAAGCCGCGCACCGCCGAGCTGCTGACCTTCGTCTACGAGCTGCCCGGCGGCAAGATCACCACGGCCGGCACGGCGAAGCTCTCCGCCTCCGGACCCGTCTTCGACGAGCGGTTCGCCATCACGGGCGGCACCGGCAGGTACCAGAACGCCTCCGGAGAGGTGCGTGTCCTGCAGGAGACGGTGGAACGGGCGAAGGTCACCTTCGAGATCCGGCGCTGACGACACCCACGCATTCAGAACGAGTACGACACATACGAACGGAGTCACCCGTGAAGATCCTCCTGATCGGCGCCACCGGCATGATCGGCTCCCGAGTCACGGCGGAAGCGCTCGGCCGCGGCCACGAAGTCACCGCCGCCACCCGCTCGGGCCGCGCGGACGCCCTGCCGGAGCACCAGGCGCTGACCGTCCTCGCCCTGGACGCCACCGTGCCGGGCGAGGTCGCCCAGGCCGCCGCCGGACACGACATCGTCATCTCCGCCGTCTCCCCGCCCCGCGACGGCTCCGACCCGACCGCCCCGCTGCTGGCGACGTACAAGTCCCTGGTCGAGGGGCTGCGCACCGCGGGCGTACACCGCCTGCTGGTGGTCGGAGGGGCAGGCAGCCTGAAGACCGCCTCGGGCCAGGACCGGGTCGACACCCCGGACTTCCCCGCGATGTACAAGGCCGAGTCGCTCGCCCAGCGCGAGGTGCTGCACCTGCTGCTCGCTGAGGTGGGCGACGACCTGGACTGGACGTATGTCTCCCCGGCCGACGAGATCGCCCCCGGCGAGCGCACCGGCACCTTCCGCCTCGGCGGCGACGACCTGCTGATCGCGCCGGACGGCACCAGCTTCATCAGCGCCGAGGACTACGCGGTCGCCCTGGTCGACGAGGCCGAGAAGAGCACGGGGATCCGTCGCCGCATCACCGTCGCGTACTGACGGACGTCTCACGATCGAGGTCGTCCGCTTCGGCATCAGGCCGCCCGGCAGCGCCAAGGCGACGCGAGCAAGGCTTCAGATCTTCCACTTCCCGGCCTGCCCGTGCGCCTGAGCGGTGCGCTCTGTCAGTCCGTGACTGACGTGTTCCTGCACGGTGGGCGCCCCCGGTGCCCCACGAGGCATGATCGGTGGATGCATGGTGCGGAGAACCAGTTGGGTGGGGGGAACGTGGAAGAGTCGACGGAGATCGCGTCGTCGAAGGAAGCCGCGGACAATGCGCTGGTGCTGGCGTTCGGGCGGTTGCAGGGGTCGGCGAACCGACTGGAGTACATCCTCGGGCGGTCGCTGGAGCTGGAGTGCGGCATCAGCCATCTGGTGTTCGAGGTGCTGCTCATTCTCGGGCGGGCCGGCGATCCCGGGCTGTCGATGCGGGCCATCGCCCAGGAGCAGGTGCTGACCACAGGCGGGGCGACGCGCCTGGTGGACCGGATGGAGACAGCCGGGCTGGTGGAGCGCGCCGAGGATCCCGGTGACAGGCGCGGGCGGCTGGTCCGGCTGACCCTGTTGGGAGAGGAGACCACCGTGCGGGCGTCCCGGGTGCATGTGGAGAACATCCGGCGCTACTTCCTGGCTCCGCTGCCGCCCGAGGACCGGGAGCGGTTCGCCGAGAACCTGCGAATCCTGAGTCACTCCGCACGGGACGTGCTGCCCCGCCTGCCCTGAACGGCCTCTCCGGGCTGCGGCCGGGCCGCTTCACCGATGCACTGACAACGGGATCGCAAGGAATATGGCCGACCGTCACACCTGCGAGAAAATATCTGACACATCAGTTACTGTTTCCTCAGGCGAATCGCTCGCATTCAGCGGGCGCACACACCTTCGTTGGGACTTTCGATGAAGCTCGTCTACGTATTCGACGCCTACTGCGGCTGGTCGCACGGTTTCTCCGGAACGCTGCGCGAGGTCG
>NZ_JAVFVX010000133.1:0-17531 GCF_033441795.1 Streptomyces sp. ADMS
GCCGGGGCAGCCGGCGCGGGTGCCGGGGCAGCGGCGGCGGGCGCTGGGGCAGCGGCGGCGGGCGCCGGAGCCGGGGCGGCCGGGGCAGGAGCCGGGGCGGCCGGGGCCGGGGCAGCCGCCGGAGCGGCACCCGGGGCGCCGATCACGGCCAGCTTGGCGCCGACCTCGGCGGTCTCGTCCTCACCGACCACGATCTCCAGGAGCACACCGGAGGTGGGCGCCGGGATCTCGGTGTCGACCTTGTCCGTGGAGACCTCGAGCAGCGGCTCGTCCTCCTCGACGCTGTCGCCGACCGACTTCAGCCAGCGGGTGACGGTGCCTTCGGTGACGGACTCACCGAGCGCGGGCAGAACGACGTCCGTGCCCTCGGCGGAGCCGCCGCCGGAGGCGGCCTCCGCGGTGGGAGCCGGGGCCGGAGCCGCCTGCTCGGTGGAAGGCTGGGCCTGCGGCGCCGGCTCGGGGGCCGGAGGGGCCACCTCCTCGGCGGCGGGGGCCGCGACAGGGGGCGCGCCGCTGCCGTCGTCGATGAGGGCCAGCTCTGCGCCGACCTCAACGGTCTCGTCCTCGGCGACCTTGATGGACGCCAGGACGCCGGAGACGGGCGAGGGGATCTCGGTGTCGACCTTGTCGGTCGACACCTCCAGCAGCGGCTCGTCGGCCTCGACGCGCTCGCCCTCGGCCTTCAGCCAGCGGGTGACAGTGCCCTCGGTGACGCTCTCACCGAGCGCCGGAAGGGTTACGGAAACCGCCATGGTTTCGGTTGCTCCTTACGAATTGCGGAAGTCTGTGTCGTCGTCCGTCGACCGAGGGTCAGTCGTGGGAGTGCAGCGGCTTGCCGGCCAGGGCCAGGTGGGCCTCGCCGAGCGCCTCGCTCTGCGTCGGGTGGGCGTGGATGAGCTGCGCGACCTCGGCGGGCAGCGCCTCCCAGTTGTAGATCAGCTGGGCTTCGCCGACCTGCTCGCCCATGCGGTCGCCGACCATGTGGACGCCGACCACGGCACCGTCCTTGACCTGGACGAGCTTGATCTCGCCCGCGGTCTTGAGGATCTTGCTCTTGCCGTTGCCCGCGAGGTTGTACTTCAGAGCGACGACCTTGTCCGCACCGTAGATCTCCTTGGCCTTGGCCTCGGTGATGCCCACGGAGGCGACCTCGGGGTGGCAGTACGTCACCCGGGGCACGCCGTCGTAGTCGATCGGAACGGTCTTCAGACCGGCCAGACGCTCCGCCACCAGGATGCCCTCGGCGAAGCCGACGTGCGCGAGCTGGAGTGTCGGGACCAGGTCACCGACGGCGGAGACGGTCGGGACGTTCGTCCGCATGTACTCGTCGACCAGGACGTATCCGCGGTCCATCGCGACGCCCTGCTCCTCGTAGCCGAGGCCGGCCGAGACCGGGCCGCGGCCGACGGCGACGAGCAGCACCTCGGCCTCGAACTCCTTGCCGTCGGCAAGGGTGACCTTGACACCGTTCGCGGTGTACTCGGCCTTCGAGAAGAAGGTGCCCAGGTTGAACTTGATGCCGCGCTTGCGGAACGCGCGCTCAAGAAGCTTGGAGGAGTTCTCGTCCTCAAGGGGGGCCAGGTGCTTCAGACCCTCGATGATCGTGACGTCCGTACCGAAGGACTTCCACGCGGAGGCGAACTCGACGCCGATGACGCCGCCGCCGAGGACGATCGCCGACTGGGGCACCCGGTCCAGGACGAGGGCGTGGTCCGAGGAGATGATCCGGTTGCCGTCGATCTCCAGGCCCGGCAGCGACTTCGGCACGGAGCCGGTCGCCAGCAGGACGTGGCGGCCCTGGATCCGCTGCCCGTTCACATCGACGGAGGTGGGGGAGGAGAGCCGCCCCTCACCCTCGATGTAGGTGACCTTGCGAGAGGCGACGAGCCCCTGGAGTCCCTTGTACAGGCCCGAGACGACCTCGTCCTTGTACTTGTGGACCGCGGGGACGTCGATGCCCTCGAAGGTGGCCTTCACACCGAACTGCTCGCTCTCGCGGGCCTGATCGGCGATCTCGCCCGCGTGAAGGAGGGCCTTGGTGGGGATGCAGCCCCGGTGCAGGCAGGTACCGCCGACCTTGTCCTTCTCGATCAGGGCGACGTCAAGCCCCAGCTGGGCCCCGCGCAGAGCCGCGGCGTAACCGCCACTGCCACCGCCGAGGATCACTAGGTCGAAAACGGTGCTGGCGTCGTTCGCCACGTCACGTCCTCCATGCATTGCGCCGTACGCCGGTCGTCAGTGACCGGGCGGCGGCTGGTGTCCGGCCGCTCTTTCTTCGGCCCTGTGGTGGGGGCCCCATCCTGCCGAGGCCCATCTTCGCACTTGTCGGCCCCGGACGAGACGCCGGGCCACTGTGAGAGACGCCCCACCGACAGGGGCGCGGGGCCGTATCGATTTGCGGCTCCGCCGCGGGGCGCGATCGACCACAACGGATCAGCACTCGCCGTACGACGCACGAGACCGAGCTGTGAGGCGCGACGGGACCCCGGACTACCCGCCCACGGGGTCCCGCGCTCAAAGCTCCTTAAAGCACCCTCAGCCCAGATCCCCGACGGCGGTCAGCTCGGCCAGCCGCACCAGAGTCCGCACCGCGGTCCCCGTCCCCCCCTTGGGCGTGTACCCGAAAGGCCCGCCCTCGTTGAACGCGGGCCCCGCGATGTCGAGGTGCGCCCAGGTGATCCCCTCACCCACGAACTCCCGCAGGAACAGTCCCGCGACCAGCCCGCCCCCGTACCGCTCACCCATGTTCGCGATGTCGGCCGTGGGCGACTCCATCCCCTTCTTGAGGTGGTCCGGCAGCGGCATCGGCCACGCCGGCTCCCCGACCTCCTCCGCAGCCTCGTGCACCGCGGAGCGGAACGCGTCGTCGTTCGCCATGATCCCGTACGTCCGGTTGCCCAGCGCCAGCATCATCGCGCCGGTCAGCGTCGCCACGTCCACGATCGCGTCCGGCTTCTCCGCCGAGGCGGCCCACAGGGCGTCGGCGAGGACGAGGCGCCCCTCGGCGTCGGTGTTGAGGACCTCGACCGTCTTGCCGCTGTACATGCGCAGCACGTCACCGGGGCGGGTGGCGGAGCCGGACGGCATGTTCTCGGCGAGCGCCAGCCAGCCGGTGACGTTGACCGCGAGGCCCAGCCGGGCGGCGGCGACGACCGCGGCGAAGACCGCCGCCGCACCGCTCATGTCGCACTTCATCGTCTCGTTGTGCCCGGCGGGCTTGAGCGAGATGCCGCCCGAGTCGTAGGTGATGCCCTTGCCGACGAAGGCGAGGTGCTTGCCCGCCGCCTCGTGCGTGTACGTCAGCTTCACCAGCCGGGGCCCGGCCGCGGAACCGGCGCCGACGCCGAGGATGCCGCCGTAGCCGCCCTTCTCCAGCGCCTTCACGTCGAGCACCTGCACCTGGATGCCGTGCTCCTCGGCCGCGGCCTGCGCGACGGCGGCGAAGGCCTCCGGGTTCAGGTCGTTCGGCGGGGTGTTGATCAGGTCGCGGGCGCGGTTCAGCTCCTCGGACACGGCGGTGGCGCGGGCGACGGCCGCCTTGTACGCGGCGTCGCGGGGCTTGCCGCCGAGCAGGGCGACCTCGGCGAGCGGTGCCTTGCCGCTCTTCGCGTCCTTGCCGTTCCTGCCGATCTCCTTGTACGCGTCGAAGGAGTACGCCCCGAGCAGGGCGCCCTCGCCGATCGCGCCGGCGTCGGCGGCGTCCTCGATCGGCAGGGCGAAGGCGGCCTTCTTGGCGCCCGCGAGGGTGCGGGCGGCCACACCGGCGGCGCGGCGCAGCGACTCGGCGCCGAAGGCCGCGTCCTTCTCGGGCAGCGCGCCCAGGCCCACGGCCACGACGACGGGTGCCTTGAAGCCGGCCGGGGCGGGCAGCTTGGTCACCTCGCCCTCGGCACCGGAGGCGCCGAGGGTCCCCAGGACGTCGGCGAGCTTGCCGTCGTACGCCTGGTCCACGGCCTCGGCGCCCGGTGCGACGACCGGGCCCTTGCCGCCCTTGGCGACACCGACGACGATCGCGTCGGCCCGGAGGCCGGGCGCCGCGGCGGTACTGAGAGTGAGAGCAGTCACGGTGGTGAATTCTCGCTTCCGTCTGAAAAGTTACTGTGGCCGAGTGGAATGGGTCGACCAGGCCCGACAAGCGACCCTAAATCCGGCCTCAGGGGTTGTCAGTACCAGGGGTGGTACACCGGGCACGAGCCTACGCTCGGTGGCCGGTTTCGCTCATTCCTGCGAGTGTTCACCCGGCAGTGGCGTCATGGTCATTTCCCACCCCTCACTCCCGGTGACCTGAGTCACACTCGTTCTGTTCTGGTAAGCGGTTCTGTCGCCGCTTATGCATGATTTCCATGGATCCTTCTCGGAATTGACCGCCGAGGGGACTGCTTGGGGGAGGGGCGAAACATGGCGCAGAGAGCGCCCGGATGGAAATTTTCCCGAAATGCGGCCGTTGCCGTGACGGCCGCCGGACTGCTGGCCCTGGGGCTGGGAGTTCCCGGCGCGGCGGCAGCCGAGGAGCCGCGTATCGACCTCAGGGTGCTCGTCGTGGACAACGGCGACAGCCCGGTCGGGGCGATCACGGCCGAACTGGCGGAAACCGGCATCCCGTACACGACCGTCGACCTGAACGACGCGAGCCGTCCGACCATCGACACCGCGTTCCTGAGTGACACGGTGAACGGCATACCCCGGGCCAGATTCCAGGGTGTGGTGCTGCCCAACGAGGCTCCGTTCGGGACGGGTTCGGCCGAGCAGACGGCCCTGGAGGCCTACGAGACCACCTACGGCATCCCGCAGGTCGACGCCTACACCTGGGCGCACCCGGGCGTCGGCCTCGACTACAGCTCCTACTCCGGCACGCTCGACGGACAGGCCGCCGCCGTCACCGACGCGGGCCGGGCCGGGTATTTCGGCTATCTCGACGGCCCGCTCACGTTCGAGGACAACTCGACGTCCGTGCAGGAGAGTTACGGCTTCGTCGCCACGCCTCGTACGGGCTTCACCAGCTACGTCGACACCGTTGTGCCCGGCGGCACCGGCCGGGGCAGCCTGGTCGGCGAGTACGCGCACGACGGGCGCCGCGAACTCGTCGTGACCTTCGCGTACAACGAGTACCAGCAGCAGTTCCGGGTGCTGGCCCGGGGCATCGTGGAATGGCTGACCCAGGGAGTGCATCTGGGGCAGAGCAGGAACCACTTCTCCGTGCATGTCGACGACGTCTTCGCGCCCGACAGCCGCTGGGACACCGAACGCAACTGCACGCCCGGCGACTTCGACTGCGTGGGCGGTGACGGCGAGGGCACCACGCCGATCCGGATGACGGCGGCCGACGCGGTCCACGCGGCCCAGTGGCAGCAGAGCAGCGGCTTCACGCTCGACATGGTCTACAACGCCGGTTCGGGAGAGGAGTGGAAGAGCGAGAACGGCGGCACGGACGCCCTCACCGACCAGCTCCTCGCCGACAAGGCCGAGTACCGCTGGGTGAACCACACCTACACACACCCGTACCTCGGCTGTGTGCAGGACACCTCCACCGTGCCGTGGAGCTGCGCCAGGAACGCGGACGGCTCCACGCGGTACATGAGCCGGGCCGACATCTCGGCGGAGATCGCGAACAACTACAACTGGGGCCTCGCGCAGGGCCTTTCGACCGAGCGCACCGAGCTGGTGACCGGCGAGCACTCGGGCCTGAGGACGCTGCCGCAGCAGCCCGACGACAACCCGAACCTCGCGGGCGCCCTCGCCGACAACGGCATCAAGTGGACCGCCTCCGACAACTCCCGTGAGCCGGAGCAGCGTTCGGTGGGCAGCAGCACGCTGACCGTGCCGCGCTACCCGATGAACGTGTACTACAACACGGGAACGGAGGCCGAGATGGCCGACGAGTACAACTGGATCTACACCTCGGCGGCCGACGGGGGCAGCGGTGTCTGCGAGAACAACCCGACGTCCACCTGTTTGGACGAGCCGCTGGACACCGCCACCGGCTATCGGTCGTACATCGTCCCGCAGGAGGCGCGCACCGCGCTCGGACACGCCGTCTCGGGTGACCCGCGTCCGCACTACGCGCACCAGTCCAACCTGGCCGAGGACCGGACGCTGTACCCGGTCCTGGACAAGGTCCTCGCCGACTACCGGGCACTCTTCGCCGACAACACCCCGCTGGAGAACCCCCGCCAGAGCGCGATCGGCACCGAACTCCAGCGCCGCGCCGCCTGGCAGGCCGCAGTCGCGAACGGCAGCGTCACGGCGTACCGCGTAGGCAAGAAGATCACGGTCACCGCACCGTCCGGCACCCGCATCCCGGTCACCGCACCGACCGGAACCACCAGGCAACTCCTGCTGGGCACCAGCGCGTTCGGCACCCCGTACGCGGGCCGCCTCTCGGCCTGGACCACGCCGGACCTACTGCAGTCCGCGCTCACACTGAACCTGCCGTAGAGCCGGCAGCGCCCGAAGGGGCAGCGCCCGAAGGGGCGCGGGGAACTGCGCGACCAGCCACAGCGGACCCGCAGCCGGGACCGGTCCGCAGTTCCCCCCACATCACCCGCATCCCAGGGGAGAGCAACGCAGTGCTGCGCACCGGACGTCACGTCACGATGCTCACCGAAGGTACCTACCCGCACGTCCACGGAGGGGTCAGCACCTGGTGCGACCAGCTCGTCAAGGGCATGCCGGAGGTCGACTTCCACATAGTCTCGCTCACCGGCAGCGGCCGCGAACCCGTGACCTGGGAGCTGCCGCCCAACGTCTACCGGCACACCTCCGTGCCGACCTGGGGACCACGAACCGGGCGCGCCAGAGCGCCGTTCGGGCGCTCCCGCCGCCGTTTCATCGACTCCTACGAGCGCTTCCTGCTGTCCTTCCTGGACCCCGGAGCGCCCTGCGACTTCGGCGAGGCACTCTACGAACTCGCCGAACTCGCCCGCGACGGACGCCTGTCGGCGGCTCTGCGCACCGAGTCGGCGCTGCGCTCACTGATGTGGATATGGACGATGCCGCATCTGCCGACCGCCGAAGCATGCCCGACTGTTCACGACGCGCTGACGGCAACGGACCTGCTGGAGCACGCGCTTCGGCCACTGGGCACCCGTGTCCCCGAGGACTCCGTCGCGCACGCGGTCAGCAGCGGCCTCGCCACCCTGCCGGCGCTGGCCGCGCACAGGCTGGACGGTGTGCCGTTCCTCCTCACCGAGCACGGCATCTATCTGCGCGAGCGCTACCTCGGCTACCGCAGCGGTGAACAGCGCTGGCCCGTCAAGGCGTTCATGCTCGGCTTCTACCGAGAGCTGAACTCCCTCGGCTACCGTGAGGCCGACCTCATCACCCCCTGCAACCAGTACAACCGCCGCTGGGAGGAGCGCGGGGGCGCCGACAGCGACAAGATCCGCACGGTCTACAACGGCGTCGACCCGCACGCCTTCCCGCACGCCGGCCCCGAGCCCGAGGTCCCCACCCTCACGTGGTGCGGACGCGTCGATCCCATCAAGGACCTGGAGACACTTCTCCGCGCGTACGCCATGGTCCGCGCCGAACTCCCGGAAACGAGACTGCGGTTGTTCGGCCCGGTACCGGCGGGCGGCGAGGCCTACCAGACCCGTCTGGAGAAGCTCGCCGCCGAACTCGGCGTCACCGACGGGCTGACCTTCGAGGGCCGCATCAGCGAGGTCTGGCGCGCCTACGCGGCCGGTCACGTCGTCATGCTGTCGTCCATATCCGAGGGTTTCCCGTTCTCCATCATCGAGGCGATGTCCTGCGGCCGTACGACGGTCTCGACGGATGTCGGCGGAGTCAGCGAGGCCGTCGGCGACACCGGCCTGGTGGTCCCGCCACGCGAGCCGGAGAAGATGGCGGCAGCCACGCTGGCCCTCCTCCGGGACGACGAACGGCGCCTGAAACTGGGTGAGTTGTCGCGCCAGAGAGTGATCGACCGCTTCACGCTCCGCCGTTCGGTGGACGCCTTCCGGACGATCTACCAGGAGCTCGCGGGCCAGGCCGAGGTGTACGAGCCCACACTGGAGACCGTCGCCGACTGGACCCTCGAACTGCGCGACCCCTGGTACCAGTCCGTCGCGACGGAAGGGGCCGGCTGGTGAGCGGAAGCATCTGGATGCCGCCCGGAGCAGGCCCCGACACGCTCCCCGCCATCCCCCGGCAACGCAAACCCCCCAGCTGGGCGGAGCCCGACCCGATAGACCAACTCGCGGTCCGAATGGACGACTTCGTAGCCGCCGCCGTCCACCCCGACGAGATAGCCGCCCTTCTGGAGTCCGACGGTCTGTCGGACGACCAGATACGCGAGCGGTACGGCGTCAGGAACTCCTTCGCACTCGCCGAGGAGCTGTACGACCGGGTCGGGCGCCGCTATCCCGAACCGGAGGGCCCGGCCCACGACCCCTGGCGCACAGGCCTGTTGGGCTGTCTGCTGAGAGGCGTCGTCTTCGCACTCCCGGGCCTCGGCTATGTCCTCGGGGCCCCGCTACTGGCCGGCCCCCGCGACGGTTACGGCCTCCCGGCCGGCACCGTCCCGCTCCTCGCCGGCGCCCTGTGCGGCTGGACCTGGAACCAGGGGCTCGCCCACCGGGCGTACTCCTGGCTCGGCCTGGGCGACCGCTCGGCCGCCCGCCGCTGTCTCCTGACCGGCGCGCCGGCCGGGGCACTTCTCGGCTCCCTCGTCGCCCTCTGCGCCATGGGCACCGCCAGTGCCGGCGCCGTCGCCTTCGCCGCGGGCCAGTCCTGCTACCTCGCCGCCGCCACCGCCCTGCTCGTCCTGGGCCGTGAACGCGCCCTGCTCACCGCCCTGTTGCCCATGGCGGCCGGCGCGGTACTGGCCATGATCCGGCCGGTGCCCGACCCCGCGAGACTGGCGTTGCTGCTCGCCTCCCTGGCCGTCGTCGTGCTCCTGGCCTTCCTCGAAGTGGCGCCCTCCGTAAGGGATCTGGGCAAGGGCAGCTGGACCGCCGGCCTCACCGCACTGCTCCCCTTCGGAGCGCTCGGCGGCATCCCGCGGCACCAGCGCACCGCAACCCCCTGGCTGACGGGTTCCCTCCCCTACGCCCTGTTCGGGCTGGGCAGCGGCGTCCTCGTCGTCCACGCCGCCCTCGGCGACGTCCTGGCCGGCGAACACAGCGCGATCGCCGCCCCGGCAGCCGTGGCCCTCACGCTCAGCATGGGCCCCGCGGAATGGCTGCTGCACCGTTTCCGCAGCGGCGGCCTGACCGGCCTCCGCTCCAGCAGCACGTCGAAGGACTTCCGGCGCACCACCGCCCGCACCCTCGTCAAGTGCCTCACCGCCTACCTCGCCACCCTGCTCGCTCTCAGTCTCGCCACCGCCGCCCTGTGGCCGCACGCACCGGCCGTGGGAGGCGTCCGGCTGGCAGGCCTGCTCCTGCTCGGCCTGGTCCTGTGGACGGGCCTGCTGCTCCAGTCCTTCGGCGCGGTCCTCAGCGCCGCGGTGATCTGCTGCACCGCGGCCCTCGCCCAGACCCTGGCCCTGGCGACCCACGCGGGCAGCCCGCACTGGGTGAGCCTGATCGTTTACGGGACGGCGGCCGGCGCCCAGGCGGCTCTGGTCAGTGGCCTGCTGGGCAGAGCGACCGCCCACCGCTGAACCCCCGCCGAATGGATACAAGCCCCCGTATGAGCAGTCTCCTGGTCCCGTACTACGAACACCCCTCCGTCCGCCCCGCCGAATGGGAGGCCATACTCGCCGCCGCGCCCCGCCTCTACGGGGTGGTCCTGAACCCGGCCAGCGGCCCCGGCGACCGCCCCGACCCGGCGTTCGCCGAGATAGCGGCCCGTCTGCGCGCGGCGGACGTCCGGGTGCTCGGGTACGCCGACACCGACTACGCCCGCAGACCGGTCGCCGCCGTCGTCCGCGACCTGGTCCACCACCACGACTGGTACGGCGCGGACGGCGCCTTCCTCGACCAGGTCACCGCCGGGCCGGACCGGGTCGACCACTACCGGCGCCTCGCGTCGGCGGCCTGGGGCGCCGGCTGCCGCACCCTCGCCCTGAACCACGGCACCCTGCCGCACCCCTCGTACGCCAGGATCGCCGACGTGCTGGTGACCTTCGAGGGCACCTGGGACACGTACCGCACCGAGCGCCCCGACCCCTGGCGTGCCCCGGGAACAAGCCTGTGCCACCTCGTGTACGGGGTCCCGGCGGACGCCGACCCCGAAACGGAGGCCCGAACCCGGGGCGCCGACCTGCACTGCGCGGTCCCGGGCACCGGGGACCACCCGTGGGGCACCCTGCCCCACACCGTGCCCGTGCGCTGAGCCCCTCAGCCCAGCGACAGGACGACCAGGGCCGCCGTCGCCGCCGTCTCCGCGAGGCCGCCGAAGACATCGCCGGTGACCCCGCCGAAGCGGCGCGCGCAGTGCCGCAGCAGAAGTTCGGCGGCGGCGCAGGCCAGGATGACCGCGAACGCGGTGCGGACGACGTCGAACGCCCCGAAGAACCCGCCGAACCCCGCCGTCAGGGCCGTGACCAGGGCCGCCACCAGCAGCGCCGAGCGCACGGGCACCGTTCCCGCGACCGCCGCCCCCAGCCCCTCGGGCCGGGCGGCCGGTACGCCGGTGCGGGCGGCCAGGGTGAGGGCGAGCCGGGCGGCGGTGGCCGAGACGAGGGCGGCGAGCGCGCCCCGGGCCCAGGAGCCGCCGTACGCCTGGGCGAGCGCGGCCACCTGGGCCAGCAGCACGAACAGGATGGCGAGCACACCGAACGGGCCGATGTCCGACTGCTTCATGACGCGCAGCGCGTCCTCGGCGGGCTTGCCGCTGCCCAGCCCGTCGGCGGTGTCGGCGAGACCGTCGAGATGCAGGCCCCGGGTGAGCACGGCGGGCACGGCGGCGGTGGCGACCGCGGCGAGCAGCGCACCGGCGCCCAGGAACAGAAGCAGCAGACCGGCCCCGGCGGCACACGCACCGACGACCAGACCGGCCACCGGCGCGCACAGCATGCCGTCGCGCGCCGCGTCCCGGTCCCAGCGGGTCACCCGCACCGGCAGCACGGTCAGCGTGCCGAAGGCGAACCGGAGCCCGTCGAGGGGGGTGCGGGGGCCGGAGGGCGTGGGCGGGGGCGTGGACACCGGCGCAGAGTACCCGGCGGGGTGCGGGGTGCCCAGGGCGGGCAGCGCACCGGCCGCCATTGACGGCCGATACCTGGATAAAGTGCGCACATGGGTCATTGGCTGGAGCGGAACATCGTCGAGCCGGGCAAGCTGCCGCTGCTCCTGGCGCTCGCCGCCTTCGTACTGACGTTTCTCCTCACCCGGGTCGTCACCCGGATGATCCGCGCGGGGAAGGGGCCGTTCGGCAACGTCAAAGCGGGCGGGATGCACATCCATCACGTCGTCCCCGGGGTCGTGCTCACCGTCGTGGGCGGCTTCGGGGCCGTGGCCAGCGGACAACGCGGGTTCGGCGCCTCCCTGTGCGCGGTGCTTTTCGGGATGGGCGCCGGCCTGGTGCTGGACGAGTTCGCGCTGATCCTGCACCTCGACGACGTCTACTGGACCGAGGCCGGCCGGAAGAGCGTCGAGGTGGTGGTGCTGACGGCGGCACTGGTCGGCCTGGTCCTCCTGGGGTTCCTGCCGTTCGGGGTGAACGACCTCTCCGACGAGGACGTCCAGAACCGGGGCCAGGCCATGCTCAGCGTCGGCGTCAACTTCTTCTTCTCCCTCCTCGCCCTGAGCAAGGGCAAGGCCCGCACGGCGATCTTCGGCGTGATCGTCCCCTTCGTCGCGATCCTCGGCGCACTCCGCCTGGCCCGCCCCGGCTCCCCCTGGGCGAAGCGCTTCTACGGCCGCCGCCCGCGCGCCCGTTCCCGCTCCACGCTGCGCGCCTACCGCCACGACCGCCGCTGGGCCGGCCCCCGCCGCCGCCTTCAGGACCTGATCGGCGGCAAGCCCGACCCGGAGCCCGACCGTGCCCCTGTCCGCCGGTGACGCAGCGCCGAGACCCCGCACAGGACCAGTACGGCCACGATGGCGGCCAGGTGCTCCTTCCCCGCGAGGTTGTTCTTCAGGATCACCTCCACCACCATCGCGACGATCACCGCGGCGGCGGTCGCGTACGCCCGGTAGCGCCACCCCAGGAACACGGCGAGGCCCACGACGGCCGCCGACGGGCCGGTGTCCACGACGTCCGCGTCCGTCCCGGGCAGCCCGAGGAGGCCCGCCGGGCCCACGGCGATGCCCACGCGCGCGTAGATCGTGCCGGCGAGGGTGGCGACGTAGGCGATGGCGAGGGTGCGCCACCGGCCGAGGCAGATCTCCGCGAGGCCGAAGACGATCAGGAGCTGCGCCAGGGCGCCCCAGACCGGCAGGTCGAGGGCGGGCACGAAGAGGGAGAGCGGGGTGCGCAGGAGGGCGAGCCAGAGAGGGTCCTCGGCGCGGACGGCACCGATGTTCTGCACGAACCGGTAACCCCAGGACTGGTTCTGCGTGAACTGGACGAGCGCGGTCAGACACACGACCCCGAGCGTCATGGGCAGCGCCCGCCACCGCCGCCGGAGCACGGGCCCGCGTACGGCGCCGTACAGCGGCCCCCATTCGGCGCGCGCCCAGCGGACGACCGTACTCATCTCCCGACCCTCATCCGTGCGTGCCCGTCTCCGTGCTCATCTCTTCGACTCCAGGTGTCTGCGGTGCAACCGCTTCGGCGGTCCCGGCGCTTCCAGGAAGCCCTCCGCGCGCGCCGCGGTGAAACCGAGTACGCCATCTCGTCGGCCGGGATGTCCGCGTGGCGGCGGACGCGCACGGTGTACCCGGCCCGTCCGACCCGGTTGCAGGCCTGCCGGAGGCTCCGCATGGCCCGCCCCTCCAAGGTGAACCCGGCGGTCTCGACGATCGCCTCGTCGCCGAGTTCGAGGTCGCCGAGACCACGCCGCGCGTACACCGTTCCCGCCTCCTCGCCCGCCCCCGTCACGGCCGGGATCCAGCGCGACCCGACCACGATGTTCAGGATCCAGGCGGCCCGTTCGCGGCGCCGCATGGTGATCGCGAGGAACATCGTGAACACACCGGAGGCGAAACCGGCGGTCAGCAGGTACCGCGTGAAGAAGTTCTCCTCGTTGTGCCGCCGTACGTCGTCCCCGAAGGAGACCCACACCGCGCTGAGAAGGTTGACGAAGGTGACGGCCCGCGGGTACCAGACGGCGAACGCGACGGCCCGCCGCGAGGCGGTGGTGCCTCCATATCGCTGAGCACGCGGGGTGAGCCGGCCATCTCCCACGGGGAGTGATCATATGGGGCATGCGGTGCGAGACGCCCCATATGCCCATCCGGTCAGAGGGCCTCTGCCGCTGGGATCTCCTCCTCGGCCTCCGGAGTCGTCTCCTCCGTCTTGGACACCTCCGGCAGATCCGCCGCCAGGGCGGCCGCGGCCTGGACCAGCGGCAGGGCCAGCAGCGCCCCGGCGCCCTCGCCCACGGTCACCCCGTGGTCGAGCAGCGGCTCCAGCGCCATCCGGTCCAGTGCCTTCGCCTGGGCCGGCTCTCCGCTGTTGTGTCCGGCGAGCCACCAGTCCGGCGCCCGGAAGGCGACCCGCTGCCCGACCAGAGCGCAGGCGGCCGACACCACCCCGTCCAGGATCACCGGCGTCTTGCGCACCGCGCTCTGCAGCAGGAACCCGGTCATCGCCGCGAGGTCGGCGCCGCCCACCGTCGCCAGCAGTTGCAACTGGTCCCCGAGCACCGGCCGGGCGCGCCGCAGCGCGTCGCGGATCGCGGCGCACTTGCGCATCCACGCCAGGTCGTCGATCGGCAGCCCGCCCCGCCCGGTGACGACGGACGCGTCGGTCCCGCACAACGCGGCCACCAGTACCGAGGCGGCCGTGGTCCCGCCCACACTCACATCGCCGAGCACCACCAGATCCGTACCGGAGTCGGCCTCCTCGTCGGCCACGGCGACCCCCGCCAGAAAGGCGGCCTCCGCCTCCTCCAGGGTCAGCGCGTCCTCGACGTCGATCCGCCCGCTGCCGCGCCGCGTCCGGTGCCCCGCGACCTCGGCGGGCAGCGCGTCCGGCTCGCAGTCCAGCGCCATGTCGACGACGCGCACGGGCACACCGAGCCGCCGCGCGAGCACGGCGACCGGGCTGGAGCCGTCCAGCACGGCCCGCACGGACTGCTCGGCACTGCCCGCGGGGCGCGCCGACACACCCAGTCCCGCGATCCCGTGATCCCCCGCGAACAGCACGACACGCGGCCGTTCGACCGGCCGCACCGGCACGGAGGACTGCGCCGCCGCCAGCCACTCACCCAGGTCGTCGAGGCGCCCGAGCGACCCGGGCGGCACGATCTGGCGCTCCCTGCGCGCCTCCGCGTCGCGGCGCACACCGCCGTCGGGACGCTCGATCAGATCGGTGAAGTCGTCGAGATTAAGCGAGCTCATTCGCCGAACAGTACCGGCAGCGATCGAACACGGCGCCGCCACGTGGGAGCCATGTCATTGCACCCGGGATCGCGATCCCCTACGTAACGTTTTGTGTGCAATGTCGTAAGGCGATTCGGTGCCCCACTCGGCTGCTTCACCGCTTCACCGCTTCCACGCACCTCCTCGGCAGGAGCCGCTCATGCCCCCCGCCCCCAAGGCGACCGCCCCACCGGAGACCGGGACCGACGGGTTCCACGAACCTCGCCGCGAGGACTGCCCCTGGTGCGGCTCCAAACGGCTGCGTACCCGTCTGCGCACACCGGACGTCCGGCAGCGCGGGCCGGGCACGTTCGTCGTCGACGAGTGCCGGGACTGCGCCCACGCCTTCCAGAACCCCCGCCTCACCGCGGAGGGCCTCGCCCTCTACCACCAGGACCTGCCCGAGGCCCCCCACCCGGTCGCGCCCCGCAGACACCGCGCGGCGGCCCGGGCGATGCTGCCCTTCCCGGAGCCGGAGAGCTGGCTCGACGTGGGCACGGGTGAGGGCGGCTTCCCGGCGGCGGCGAAGCTCTACTTCCCGTACACGGCCTTCGACGGCGTGGACACCACCCGCCGCGTCCAGAAGGCCCGCGCGTCCGGCCATATCGAGGAGGCACACCGGGGCCGTCTCACCGACCGGGAGATCGTCAACCGCCTGCGCGCTCGCTACGACGTCGTCAGCATGTTCCACCACCTGGAACACACCCCGGACCCCCGCGAGGAAATCCGCGCCGCCCTGACCGCCCTGCGCCCGGGCGGCCACCTCCTGATCGAAGTCCCGGATCCGCACTGCGCGTTCGGCACCCTGCTGGGCAAGTGGTGGCCGTGGTACGCCCAGCCACGCCACCTCCACCTCATGCCGCTGGCCAACCTGGTGGCGGAACTGGAGTCCCAGCACTGCACGATCGTCGCGACGGACCGCCGGGAACCCCACATCCCGTACGACCTGACAGGCGCCCTCTCCATGGTCCTCACCCGAGCGCTCCCGGCCCGCCGCACACCCCTGCTCCGGGCGGCGGCCCCGTTCCTGGCGGCGACCACAGCCCTGGACCACGCCCTGGCCCCACTGCTCCGCAGAACCCGCTTCGCGAACACGTACCGGATCATCGCGAGGCGGGGCGATGCCCAGCCGCGAGCCCGGCGGGGCTGATCGCGCGGTTCCCCGCGCCCCTGAAGGCCGCGCCGCCCGACCGGAGTCCGCAGCTCCGCCCCATGGCCGTAGCTCCGGCCCATGCCCGCAGCTGCGGGCATGCGCGCCGCCAGGGGCGGCGCCCGTCCAACCCGCGGAGCTGCGGGCATGCGCGCCGCTGTGGCGGCACGGGTGGGCGCAGCGGTACGACGTACAGCGCCGGGCCGCGCGACCCACCTGCCGGCACAACTCCCGGGCGCACCCCTCACCCCCGCAGCACCACCGCCTGCCCAGCGACAACCAACAGCACATGCTCACACTCGGCCCCGAACACCGAGTTCAGCCGCCCCAACTCGTCCCGGTACCGCCGACCGGACGCCGTGGCGGGCACGATCCCCGACCCCACCTCGTTGGACACGGCGACCACGGTCCGCCGCGTGGACCGGACCGCCGCCGTCAACTCCCGTACCCGCCGGCGCAGTTCCCGCTCTCCACCTCCCGCCCACTCCGCGTCGTCCCACGCCCCGACCTGGTCCATCGCGTCCGTCAGCCACAGCGACAGACAGTCGATGAGCAGCGGTGCCCCGTCGTCCTTCAGCAGCGGTACGAGGTCACAGGTCTCGGCGGTACGCCATGACCCCGGCCGCCGTTCCCGGTGCGCGTGCACCCGCGCCGCCCACTCCCCGTCCCCGTTCCGGGTCCCGCCCGTGGCCGCGTACAGCACGTCCGGGAACGCCTCCAGCCGCCGCTCCGCCTCCACCGACTTCCCGGACCGTGCCCCGCCCAGCACCAGCGTCCGCCGGGGCACGTCCGGTACGTCCTCGTAGACACCGACCGTCAACGTCGTACCGTCCGCCACCGCCCGCGCGCCCGCCGCCGCGAGCCGCCGCCGCAGCTCCGCACCCGGCGGCACGTCGTGGTCCAGATGAACGGCGACGACGTCCGTGGCCGGCCCGAGCGAGCCCACCGCCCGCAGCCGGGCCAGGGCGTCCGGCCGCCCGACGACGTCCGCGAGGACCATGTCGTACGAGGGACCGTTCTCGTCTAGCCCGGCCGGTGCGGCGCCCGGCGGCAGATAGAGCAGCCGCTGCCCGTCCGGGCCGGTCACCGCGTACCCCGTCCCCGGCGCGTCCATCGGCACCGCGCGCACCCGGTGCCCGGTCAGCAGCGCCAACTCCCGCCCGTCTGGCACCCGTCCGGGCTGGGGAAGCCCCGCCGGTACCTCGACGGCGGGCCCGTCGTGCGGATGCGACAGCAGCACCTGCCGTACGCCGCCCAGCGAGTGTCCGGCGCGCGCCGCCGCGAGTACGGCGCCGGGGGTGAGGTCGAGCAGCAGCGTGCCGTCCACGAGCAGCGCGGTGGCCGCCCGCGCGTTCACGCCGAGCGCGCCGGCACAGGCCGCGCACACGCAATCGGGGCGGGGGAGTCCCGCGGGGGCACCGGTGCCGAGCAGAGTAAGTTCCACGGACCTGATTTTCGCGTGTCCCCGCAGGTCTTGCGCGTCCGGCTAGGCTCGGGGCAGGAGCCGGATCAAGATCCGGCTCCTGGTCTGCAGCGGTTCAATCTTGGAGGCGTACATGGCGGCATGGACGTGGCGGTTCGAGAAGACCGACGGGGCGGAGGTCCAGCCCGCGGTGGAGCCCGACGAGTTCACGACGCAGGGGGACGCCGAGTCCTGGATCGGCGAGTACTGGAAGGACCTTCTCGCAGGCGGCACGGACCAGGTACGGCTGTTCGAGGACGCCACGGAGATCTACGGCCCGATGAGCCTGCACGACGCCCAGAAGGCGTAACCGTCCCGGAGGGGTGACTGCAGCCCGGTCGCCCCTCCACGCCGGATGCGCTTCTGCGCCCCTCAGTGGCGTGGGGAACCGCGCGACCAGCCACGACGGACCCGCAGCCGGCGAACCGGGGGCAACTACCCCAACCAGTGCCGCGGCAGGCGGCGTTCGCCCCGTCGCGACGCCCGGCACGCTCCCCCACTGCCTTGA
>NZ_JAVFVX010000134.1:0-17441 GCF_033441795.1 Streptomyces sp. ADMS
CCCGGTGCTCCGGGCGGCTGTTCCTGCGGGTCCAGCGAATTGCGCAGCAGAGTCGCTTGTGGGGTGCGTGGAGTTATCCACAGGGCGTTGTCCACAGGGGTGGCCGGGCGGCGCCGGTGTTGGCACAGTGGTGGTCATGCGGGGGTGGTGGCAGGAGCTCGGCGACCTGGTGCTGCCGGCCGAGTGCGGAGGCTGCGGGAGGCCTCGTACGGTGCTCTGCCCGGAATGCCGTGCCGCCTTGGGCGGGGCCGCACCGAGCCGGGTGCGGCCGGTGCCGGAGCCGCTCGGGCTGCCGGTGGTGCATGCGGCGGCCCGGTACGAGGACGAGGTGCGTGCGGTACTCCTCGCGCACAAGGAACGGGGCGCGCTGGCACTCGCGGGGCCGCTCGGGACGGCGCTGGCGGGAGCTGTGCGGGCGGGGCTCGACGGGGCTCTGTGCGGTGGTACGGGCGTGCTGCTCGTTCCTGTGCCGTCCGCACGTCGGGCCGTGCGGGCCCGGGGGCACGATCCGGCCCGGCGGATCGCGCTGGCCGCGGCGGCCGAGCTGCGCGGGGCCGGTATGCCGGCACGGGTGCTTGCGGTGCTGCGCCAGCGGCGTTCCGTGGCCGATCAGGCGGGCCTCGACTCCCGGCAGCGGCTGGAAAATCTCGCGGGCGCGCTGAGCGTGGCCGCCGGGGGCGGGCGGTTGCTGGCCGGGGCGGGCGCGGTCGTCCTGGTCGACGATCTGATGACGACCGGGGCTTCGCTGGCCGAGGCCGCGCGGGCCGTGCGGGAAGCGGTCGGGTGCGGAGGGACGGGAAGGGTACGAGGGCCGGAATGGGCAGAAGAGGTGGGGGACGTGGGAGGGGTGGAAAACGTCGTGTACTCGGCGGCGGGGCGGGAAGGCAGAAGGGAACGGTGCACGAGAGTTACGGCCGAAGGTGTGAAGTGGGGGCCAGGAGTGTCGGGAACGGTGGCGACCGGCGCCTTCGCCGGCATGATCTGTGCGGCTGCCGTCGCCGCGACGCCTGATTCTTTCGAAATAAACCGGAACTGACCGCGAACTTACATCGTTGCAGGTAGTAAGAGGGTCAATTCACTGGAACGGAGGTACGCGTCAGTAGAGGGTGACGACATCCGTCCGGGCAAGATATGTTCGGTTGTGAGGGAAAGCCGCAGGCCACACCTCGCAAATCCGAATGCCGTGCTGCGGGTTTTCCTTAATCACCCCCGGCCGGCCGAGTGGGGATCTTGCCCATGGGGGAGGAGGAGGTGGAAGTCACCGAGTCCGAGGTTCCGGGGCACACCGGAGCCTGGTGCAAAAGGGAGACGCTCCGCCACTGAAGCGGGGCGATCCGGGAACGGAGTTCTGCGTGGACATCGTCGTCAAGGGACGCAAGACCGAGGTGCCCGAGCGGTTCCGGAAGCACGTGGCCGAGAAGCTGAAGCTGGAGAAGATCCAGAAGCTCGACGGCAAGGTGATCAGCCTCGACGTCGAGGTGTCCAAGGAACGCAACCCGAGGCAGGCCGACCGCTCCGACCGAGTGGAGATCACGCTCCACTCCCGCGGTCCGGTAATTCGGGCGGAAGCAGCGGCAAGCGACCCGTACGCGGCACTCGACCTCGCGGCGGACAAGCTCGAGGCCCGGCTGCGCAAGCAGCACGACAAGCGTTACACCCGCCGAGGCGCCGGCCGGATCACGGCCGCCGAGGTCGCCGACCACGTCCCGGACGCGGCAACGCTGAACGGCAACGGTCACCTCGTCCAGGAGGAAGACGCGGACGGCGTGCCCATCAAGAGGATCGGCTCGCTGGAAGTGAAGGGCGAAGGCCCTCTCATCGTCCGCGAGAAGACCCACGTCGCCTCCCCGATGTCGCTCGACCAGGCTCTCTACGAGATGGAGCTGGTCGGGCACGACTTCTATCTGTTCGTCGACTCCGAGACCAAGGAACCGAGTGTCGTCTACCGGCGGCACGCCTACGACTATGGCGTGATCCACCTCAGTACGGACCCCATGGTCGCCCATCAGGCGAACTCCCCCGCGGCGGGTGGCACGCTGGGCGGCTGACCGCCATCCCCGGTGAGAGCCGTGCGGGTGCCCCTGGAGCGCGTGTGCGCCCCCAGGGGCACCCGTGTGCGACCCCTTCGGGGCCCGCTCTGTCACCGCACGGTCGCCCGGGCATGGAATCATGGCCGCAACGGCCCAACCGGTGGGCCGTTGCCTTGGGTTGGCGATGGCACAGGACCACAGGCCACAGCCTTCAGGGGGAGGAACGATGGCGGACAGCTTCGGACCGATGCAGGTCGATGATGCCGACGACGGTGTCACCGGCATGGGCCCGGAGGCGGGCACCTCGCGCAAGGAGCCGATCAGAGTCCTTGTCGTGGACGATCACGCCCTCTTCCGCCGTGGACTGGAGATCGTGCTCGCGGCCGAGGAGGACATCCAGGTCGTGGGCGAGGCGGGAGACGGTGCGGAAGCGGTCGACAAGGCCGCCGATCTGCTGCCCGACATCGTCCTGATGGACGTACGCATGCCGAAGCGCGGCGGAATTGAGGCGTGCACCTCCATCAAGGAGGTCGCACCCAGCGCCAAGATCATCATGCTGACGATCAGCGACGAGGAAGCCGATCTGTACGAGGCGATCAAGGCTGGGGCAACCGGTTATCTCCTCAAGGAGATCTCAACGGACGAGGTGGCCACGGCCATCCGCGCGGTCGCCGACGGGCAGTCGCAGATCAGCCCCTCTATGGCGTCGAAGCTGCTCACCGAATTCAAGTCGATGATCCAGCGGACGGACGAGCGGCGGCTGGTGCCCGCGCCGCGGCTCACGGACCGCGAGCTAGAAGTGCTCAAGCTGGTCGCCACCGGGATGAACAACCGGGACATCGCCAAGGAGCTGTTCATCTCGGAGAACACCGTGAAGAACCATGTGCGCAACATCCTGGAGAAGCTGCAGCTGCACTCCAGGATGGAGGCGGTGGTTTACGCGATGCGGGAGAAGATTTTGGAGATCAGGTAGTTCCGGTAGATCCCGGCAGTTCCGGTAGATCGGTCAGCTGAGCGTCTGGGCCAGTTCCCTGGTCAGGGGGGTTCGTAGGTCCGGGGCGTCCATCCGCTCTACGCGTACGTTCGTGCAGTTCACCCAGCTCGCCGCCTCCAGGAGGGCCTGGGCCACCGCCGGGACCGCCCTGGGGCCGTTCAGGCTGACCTGTCTGGCCACCAGGGTGTTGCCCTCCCGGGCGGGGTCCACCCTTCCGACGAGGTGGCCGCCGGCGAGCACCGGCATCGCGAAGTAGCCGTACACGCGCTTCGGCTTGGGGACGTAGGCCTCCAGGCGGTGGGTGAAACCGAAGATCCGTTCTGTGCGCGCCCGTTCCCAGATCAGGGAGTCGAAAGGCGAGAGCAGGGTCGTGCGGTGGCGGCCTCGTGGAGGTGTCTCCAGGGCTGCCGGGTCGGCCCAGGCCGGTTTGCCCCAGCCTTCCACCGTGACGGGGACCAGGCCCGAGTCCGCGATCACCGCGTCGACCTGTTCCGCCTTGAGACGGTGGTAGTCGGCGATGTCCGCGCGGGTGCCGACGCCCAGGGACTGGCCCGCGAGGCGAACCAGGCGGCGCAGGCATTCGGTGTCGTCCAGTTCGTCGTGCAGCAGGGTGGCCGGGATGGCGCGCTCGGCCAGGTCGTACACCCGCTTCCAGCCTCGGCGCTCTACGCACACCACCTCGCCGTACATCAGGGCGCGTTCGACGGCGACCTTGGTGCCGGACCAGTCCCACCATTCGCTGGTGCGTTTCGCACCGCCCAACTCCGTTGCGGTGAGCGGGCCTTCGGTGCGGAGTTGTTTGATGACCTGGGCGTAGGCGTCGGGTGGGAGGTCGTGGTTCCACTGAGGGCGGGAGCGGTAGGCGCGGCGGCGGAAGGCGAAGTGGGGCCACTCCTCCACGGGGAGGACGCACGCCGCGTGGGACCAGTATTCGAAGGCGTGGGGGTGGGGTGTGGAGGTGGTGGTGGGCGCGAGGGCTGTTTGGGGATTTGTGGGGTCCGGGGCCCAGTAGGCGTCCTCGACCTTCTTGCGGGGTATGGCGCCGAGGCGGGCGTACGGGATGAGTTCGTGGGACCGGGCGAGTACGGAGATCGTGTCGAGCTGGACCGCGCCCAGATGCCGGAGGATGCCGCGGACGCCTGCCTTGCGGTTGGGGGTGCCCAGGAAGCCCTGGGCGCGCAGGGCGATGCGGCGGGCTTCGTCGGCGGAGAGCTGGGTGTGGGGGGCCGGTGGTCGGGGGGCGGGGGTGGCGTGCGGCGGGCTGCTCGTCATGCTTCCGCACGATAGGGGGTGGGACTGACAGTGGCGGGTGAGCTGGGGGTTCGGGGGTGGAGGGTTTTCGCACCCGCCGCCCCTGCCCGTCCCATCCCGTACCTGGGGGCTGCCGCCCCCAGACCCCTGCCTCGGCCCTGTGACGGGCCTTGTCCTCAAACTCCCCCAGAGGGGGGACCCCAGACGGGCTGGATGGTGCCGGCCGGCACGGGAGCGGTGCCCCTGAACTGCGGATGCGGCGGGTGACCGGCGGGATTTTTCAGGGGCTGGACGGTGCCGGGAGGTACGGGGCCGTTGAGGGGAGACCGAGGTCTGAGGGGAGCAGGGAAGCCACCCAGCAGTCCCGGCGTACTCCTCTGGTGTTGATCGCTGAGCGCAGGGTGCCTTCCATGGTGAAGCCGGCTCGTTCCGCCGCTGTGCGGGACGCCGTGTTGCCCACCTCCGCCCGCCATTCCACCCGGTCCACCGACAGGTGGGTGAAGGCCCAGCGGCAGGCGGTGATCGTGGCCTCCGCGATGTAGCCGTTGCCCCGGTGTGCCTTGGTGGCCCAGAAGCCGACTTCGCTCACTCCCAGGGAGCGCATGGTGAGGGCGAGCATGCCCACCAGCTCCTCCCCTTCGGGGAGGAAGACGCCGAACGTGAACATCGAGCCGTCCGCCCAGCCGTCGGGGACCAGCTGGGTGGCGAAACCATGGGCGTGTTCGGGGAGGTAGGGCGACGGGATCGTCGTCCAGCGCTGGATGTCGGCGTCCTGCACCGCGGCGTACACGGCGTCCGTGTCGTGCGGGCCGACCGTGCGCAGGAACAGACGGGCCGTGGTGAGCGTGACGGGGTCCATCGGCCGATTCTGCTTGGGTCAGGATGGGGGACGCCATCCCTTTCGCTGTGCGTGAGTTCGTGATCACGATTCGTGCAATTCGTGGGTGGGGCGCGGCACCATCCGTGACTCCCGGCCGTTCTCCTTATGGCTGGCCCACTGGCAGACCTCCCGGCGTGGCGGGGTCCTCGCATACGATGGCCGTTGCTCAGTTAAGACAATGGAAACCGACCGTCCCAGGCCCGACCGGCAAGGAGACCAACCCCCGTGTCCGTCCTCTCAAAGATCATGCGTGCAGGCGAAGGCAAAATCCTGCGCAAGCTGCACCGCATCGCGGACCAGGTCAACTCCATCGAAGAGGACTTTGTCGACCTCTCCGACGCCGAGCTGCGGGCCCTCACCGATGAGTACAAGCAGCGGTACGCCGACGGTGAGAGTCTGGACGACCTGTTGCCCGAGGCCTTCGCCACCGTGCGCGAGGCCGCCAAGCGCGCCCTCGGCCAGCGTCACTACGACGTGCAGATCATGGGCGGCGCAGCCCTCCACCTCGGCTATGTCGCCGAGATGAAGACCGGCGAGGGCAAGACCCTGGTCGGCACCCTCCCCACGTATCTGAACGCCCTCTCAGGAGACGGCGTCCACCTCATCACGGTCAACGACTACCTGGCCGAGCGCGACTCCGAGATGATGGGGCGCGTCCACAAGTTCCTGGGCCTGACTGTCGGCTGCATCCTCGCCAACATGACGCCGGCCCAGCGGCGCGAGCAGTACGCCTGCGACATCACGTACGGCACGAACAACGAGTTCGGGTTCGATTACCTGCGCGACAACATGGCGTGGTCCAAGGACGAACTCGTCCAGCGCGGCCACAACTTCGCCGTTGTCGACGAGGTCGACTCGATCCTCATCGACGAGGCCCGTACGCCGCTGATCATCTCCGGCCCGGCCGACCAGGCCACCAAGTGGTACGGCGACTTCGCCAAGCTGGTCACGCGCCTCAAGCGCGGCGAGGCGGGCAACCCCCTCAAGGGCGTCGAGGAGACCGGCGACTACGACGTCGACGAGAAGAAGCGCACCGTCGCCATCCACGAGTCGGGTGTCGCCAAGGTCGAGGACTGGCTGGGCATCGACAACCTGTACGAGTCGGTGAACACGCCGCTCGTCGGTTACCTGAACAACGCCATCAAGGCCAAGGAGCTCTTCAAGAACGACAAGGACTACGTCGTCATCGACGGCGAGGTCATGATCGTCGACGAGCACACCGGCCGTATCCTCGCCGGCCGTCGCTACAACGAGGGCATGCACCAGGCGATCGAGGCGAAGGAAGGGGTGGACATCAAGGACGAGAACCAGACCCTCGCGACCATCACCCTCCAGAACTTCTTCCGCCTCTACGACAAGCTCTCGGGTATGACCGGTACGGCCATGACCGAGGCGGCCGAGTTCCACCAGATCTACAAGCTCGGTGTCGTCCCGATCCCGACCAACCGTGACATGGTCCGCAAGGACCAGTCCGACCTCATCTACCGCACCGAGGTCGCGAAGTTCGAGGCGGTCGTCGACGACATCGCCGAGAAGCACGAGAAGGGTCAGCCGATCCTCGTCGGCACGACTTCGGTGGAGAAGTCCGAGTACCTGTCGCAGCAGCTCTCCAAGCGCGGCATCCAGCACGAAGTGCTGAACGCCAAGCAGCACGACCGGGAGGCGACGATCGTCGCCCAGGCCGGCCGCAAGGGAGCCGTCACGGTCGCCACCAACATGGCCGGTCGTGGTACGGACATCAAGCTCGGCGGCAACCCCGACGACCTCGCCGAGGCGGAGCTGCGCCAGCGCGGCCTCGACCCCGAGGAGCACATCGAGGAGTGGGCCGCGGCCCTGCCGGCCGCCCTGGAGCGGGCCGAGAAGGCCGTGAAGGCCGAGTTCGAGGAGGTCAAGGACCTCGGCGGGCTCTACGTCCTCGGCACCGAGCGGCACGAGTCCCGGCGGATCGACAACCAGCTGCGCGGTCGTTCCGGCCGTCAGGGCGACCCCGGCGAGTCACGGTTCTACCTCTCCCTCGGTGACGATCTCATGCGGCTGTTCAAGGCCCAGATGGTCGAGCGCGTCATGTCGATGGCGAACGTGCCGGACGACGTACCGATCGAGAACAAGATGGTCACCCGTGCCATCGCCTCCGCCCAGTCGCAGGTCGAGACGCAGAACTTCGAGACCCGCAAGAACGTCCTCAAGTACGACGAGGTCCTCAACCGGCAGCGCGAGGTCATCTACGGCGAGCGCCGCCGCGTCCTGGAGGGCGAGGACCTGCACGAGCAGATCCAGCACTTCATGGACGACACCATCGACGCCTACATCGGCGCGGAGACCGCCGAGGGCTTCGCCGAGGAGTGGGACCTGGACCGGCTGTGGGGTGCCTTCAAGCAGCTCTACCCGGTGAAGGTCACCGTCGACGAACTGGAGGAGGCGGCCGGCGACCGGGCCGGGCTGACCGCCGAGTTCATCTCCGAGTCGATCAAGGACGACATCCACGACCAGTACGCGTCGCGTGAGGAGCAGCTCGGCTCCGAGATCATGCGTGAACTGGAGCGCCGGGTCGTGCTGTCGGTCCTGGACCGCAAGTGGCGCGAGCACCTCTACGAGATGGACTACCTCCAGGAGGGCATCGGTCTGCGCGCCATGGCGCAGAAGGACCCGCTGGTCGAGTACCAGCGTGAGGGCTTCGACATGTTCACCGCCATGATGGAGGGCATCAAGGAGGAGTCCGTCGGCTACCTGTTCAATCTGGAGGTCCAGGTCGAGCAGCAGGTCGAGGAGGTCCCTGTCGCGGACGCCAAGCCGTCGCTGGACAAGGGCGCGGAGGACTCGGTGCCGGCGCAGGCGGGTGCAGGTTCGCGGCCCGAGATCCGGGCGAAGGGGCTCGACGCTCCGCAGCGGCCGGACCGGCTGCACTTCTCCGCGCCGACCGTGGACGGCGAGGGCGGCATCGTCGAGGGCGACCTCATCGGGGACGACGACGAGGTGCGGTCCGAGGCGGACGGGCTCACGCGCGCGGAGCGGCGCAAGCAGCAGCGCAGTGGGCGTCGGCGTAAGAAGTGAGCAGGAGCGGTAGGCAGGAACAGTAGGCAGAAGCGGTAAGTGGTGAGCAGGTGCAGGAAGCAGTGAGTACTTGGTAGTCGCTGTGTGAAGGGCCGGGCATCCGAGGAGGGTGGCCGGCCCTTCGGCGTGTGTGGGCGGGTGGGTTCTCTCCGTCTTCCCGTGCTGTCTAGTCGTCCGCCGTGTGTGGCCTGCGGGGGCCGCCCAGTTCCACCGCTGTGCAGCGCCAGCGGAAGTCCTGGCCCAGTTCCAGGCGGAAGGCCATCGCGCGGAGCTGGTCGCCCGCGCCGATGCGGGCGAAGGCCTCCAGGGTGCCTTGGCTGGGCTCGTAGTAGCCGACGTCGCGTACGACGGGGCGGGTGCCGCGGGTACGCAGGGGGCCGCGTTCCGCGAGCCAGGCCAGTTCGTCGTAGGCGCGGCCCACCGTGTGGCGGAGCATGCTGTGGACGGGACGTGCGCCGCTCAGAACGGCCAGGAGACGGTCGGCGAAGAGGTCGGTGGGTCGGGGCTGCGGGGGAGCCCAGGGCGACTGGAGGGGCGTCTGGCGGGGCTGGGAAGGCTGCTGGAGGGGGCGCGGCGACGTCCAGCGCTGGTCCGGGTGCCGGCCCTGGGCGGGGACCCGGGGCTCGGGGTGGGGTTCGGTGGTGGGGGCGGCGGCGGTGGTGTGGGCCGGGGCGGTTGCTTCGGGGAGGGGCGTGCGGGGGGTGCCTCCGCCCGGGGTGGTGCGGTGCGGGGCGCTGCCGGGGCGGCGGGTGTCCCGGCGTACCGGCGGGCGGGACGGGGTGCGGCGGACCGTCCTTGTCATCACCTTGTTCATGGAATGTCCCCGTTTCTTGGGGCCCGGGTGGGTACCGGGCGGTAACTTCTGGTGGGGATCTTGTACGGGGGCGGGTCGATCGGGCGCAAGGCGGGACGAGGCGCGGGTGGGGTGGGTCGGAGGTTCACTTATCCGAGTGGTTCACGGAGGGGAAAGGCCTGGTGGGTGTGGGGTCCGGGGGTGAATTTCGAGGAGCGTGGTGGACGCTCGGGGAGGTGTGGGCGGGGACTCGAAAGGGGACGCCTCGACGTATCCTGAGGGTCTTCCCGGGTCGTGCGGGAGGGCCTTCGAGGGTGGTCGCGTTGTTGTTTTTCGCCGCTTCTGGGAGGTCTTCTCGGGTGTGCGGCTTCGGTTGCTGGTCACCGGTTCTGGTTGCTCATTCCGGTTGCTGGTTCACGGTCACGAAAACGCCTCCTACGAAAGCGGTCGGCCATGCGCGTCTACGTCCCTCTGACCCTCCCGGGCCTTGCCGAGGCGTACAAGACCGGTGAGTTGGGGGCGGGGCCGTTCGTCGCGTACGCCGTCACGCCCGCGTTGCGTGAGTGGTATCTGTCCGACGACGTCGAGGAACTGGAGTACGCGGCGCTCAATCGGGCCGCGTTGGCGTCCCTGCGGTTGCTTGCGATGGAGCCGGGGGTGGTGCGGCGGCGGGTGGTTGTCGCCGTCGATGTCGCGGAGGGGATGGCGGTCGCCGACCCCGACCGCGGGCTTGATCCGGGTGCGCTGGGTGAGGTACGGGTCGGCGGGGCTGTGTCGTTGGGGAAGGCTGCGGCTGTGCATGTCGACTCCGGGGACGCGGAGGGGGATGTCGCGGCGGCTGCGGAGGCTTTGGGGGCGGCGGATCAGGGAGATGACGATGCGCAGTTCATGGTGGACGGGGCCGAGGACCATGAGCTGCTCTGGTATGCCACGCAGGAGATTCCCAACCTGGTGGGGTTGTTGGGGTGAGGTGGGCGGCGTGGGGGCCCGTAGGGTTTTCGCCCCCGCCGCCCCTACCCGTCCCATTCCTGGGGGCTGCGCCCAGGCCCCCCGTCGCGCTGAACGCGCTCGTCCGCAGACGGCGGACGGGCTGGAGGTGTGGGCCGGCGCTGGAGAAGCCGTGTGGGGTGAGCCGGCCGTGTCAGTGGTGAGGGGTACGTTCTTTTCATGGGGAAGTACGGAGTGGCGCACATCGTGTGGGACTGGAACGGGACCCTGTTTCATGACACCGATGCCGTCATAGGGGCGACGAACGCAGCGTTCGCCGAGTTGGGGCTGGCACCGATCACGCTGGCCCAGTACAGGGAGCTGTACTGCGTGCCTGTGCCGCGGTTCTACGAGCGGCTGCTCGGGCGGCTGCCCACGGATGCCGAGTGGGTCGTCATGGACGAGATCTTCCACCGGTACTACGCGGAGCGCCGGGTGGCGTGCGAACTCGCCGTGGGTGCGCGGGAGCTGCTGGCCGGGTGGCAGTCGGCGGGGCGCAGTCAGTCCATTCTGAGTATGTACGGGCATGACGAGCTCGTCCCGCTGGTCAGGGGATTCGGGATCGAGCCGCACTTCGTCCGTGTCGACGGGCGGACCGGGCCCTCCGGTGGCAGCAAGGCCGAGCACATGGTGCGCCATCTCGGTGCGCTCACCGGCGTCGAGGTCGCGCGCACCGTGGTGATCGGGGATGCCGCCGACGATGCGGTCGCCGCCCTGCACGTGGGTGCGCGGGCCGTGCTGTACACCGGTGGCTCCCATGGCCGGGCCAGCCTCGAAGGGGTGGGCGTGCCCGTGGTGGACAGCCTGGAGGAGGCGGTCGCGGAGGCCCAGCGGCTGGCTGCGTAGTCGCAGGGCCGGTCGGGTCGCTCGGGCGGGGGGCGGTGGGCGGTGGGTTTGGTCGGGAGATTCCGGCCTTCCGGCCCCTCCCGCAGTCCCCGCAGTCCCCGCAGTCCCCCGCAGTCCCCGTCGTTCCGCCGGCTACGGAGGCGTGAGCAGTGGGGCGGGGCGCACTACGTAGGCCGTCCGTGTACGTATCGCTGTCCTGCGTATGCCCAGAGGCGCTTCTCGGCGCCGTCTTCCCGAAGCCGTATGCCGATCTCCGCCGGAGTCGACGCCCGGGCCCCGTCGTGCTCGATGCTCGTTGTATGTCGCCCGGGGAATTCCGCCGAGCGGCCGGGTGCCGGCAGTGCTGGTCGGAATCCTCACGGTTCGGGGGTGTCATGGCAGGCACTCCGCCGTTCGCCCCGGGCGGCGCGGAGGTCCGGCGGCTGCCTTCGTCAGTGGGGCAGCCGACGCTGTTCGGGGCGTTTCGGGCCTCTCTTTTTCTCCTACTGTGCAGAACGGCAAACTTGCCGACCCGCTTTTGTACACAAATGGCTCATGACGGGGCCCCCGTCATGAGCGATAGCCTTGTGGCGTGATCAGCGCGATAAGTCGCGGGGGCGTCGTCGTCCCTGCCTTGCGCCCGGAGTGCACGGACCACATCCGTGCCCGGGTGGTGATCGCTGGTCGGCGCGGGCGGGACGGAACCCCGAGGGTTCCCAGGACGCCGTACGCATCCCACGGACCGGCGTTGCCGAGAGCAGCGTCACACTCCGCCGGGGTGCCGAGAATGGCTGATACCCCCCCGCTCTTCCCACCCTGCGGCATAGCGTCGGAACAGACCGGAGACCCCGCGTCGAGGCGTTGTGCCGGAAGAGGGGCCGTACTTCCTTCTACGTCACGCAACGGCGCGCGACAGGAGCCAGAGGACAATGCAGACCAAGCTGGACGAAGCCAAGGCCGAGCTGCTCGAAAGGGCCGCCCGGGTAGCTGAGAACAGCCCGGTCGGGGGGCACCTACCGACTGGGACGACACGTGCAACCATGCCCGGCGGAGACCCCGGCACCCCGGACCACGACACCGTGCTCGCGTTCCTCCAGCGCTACTACCTGCACACCGCCCCGGAGGACCTCGTCGGCCGCGACCCGGTCGACGTGTTCGGCGCTGCGTTCTCGCACTACCGGCTGGGCGAGACACGTCCACAGGGCACGGCGAGCCTGCGGGTGCACACCCCGACCGTCGAGGAGAACGGCTGGACTTCCAGCCACTCCGTCGTCGAGGTCGTGACCGACGACATGCCCTTCCTCGTCGACTCGGTCACCAACGAACTGTCCCGGCAGGGGCGCGGCATCCATATCGTCATCCATCCGCAGTTCGTCGTACGACGGGACCTGACCGGCCGGCTCATCGAGGTACTGCCCGTCCAGGCCGCCGGGAGTGCGGTGGGCGGGGGCGGCGAGCTGCCGCACGACACGCACATCGAGTCGTGGATCCATGTCGAGATCGACCGCGAGACCGACCGCGCCGACCTGAAGCAGATCACCAACGACCTGCTGCGCGTGCTGTCCGACACCCGTGAGGCCGTCGAGGACTGGGACAAGATGCGCGACGCCGCGCTGCGCATCGCCGAGGAGCTGCCCAGCGAGCCGACCGCCGACGACCTGCGAGACCAGGACGTCGAGGAGGCGCGCGAGCTGCTGCGCTGGCTCGCGGAGGACCACTTCACCTTTCTCGGCTACCGCGAGTACGAGCTGCGCGGAGACGACTCGCTGGCCGCCGTGCCCGGGACCGGACTCGGCATTCTGCGTTCCGACCCGCACCACTCCGAGGACGAGGGCCATCCGGTCAGCCCGTCCTTCGAGCGGCTGCCCGCCGACGCCCGGGCCAAGGCCCGCGAGCACAAGCTCCTCGTCCTGACGAAGGCCAACAGCCGGGCCACCGTGCACCGGCCGTCGTATCTCGACTACGTCGGGGTCAAGAAGTTCGACAAGAACGGCGACGTCGTCGGCGAGCGGCGGTTCCTGGGGCTGTTCTCCTCCGCCGCCTACACCGAGTCCGTGCGTCGCGTGCCCGTCGTACGGCGCAAGGTCGACGAGGTGCTGCGGGGCGCCGGGTTCTCGCCCAACAGTCATGACGGGCGCGATCTGCTCCAGATCCTGGAGACCTACCCGCGCGACGAGCTCTTCCAGACGCCGCCCGACGAACTCCGGTCGATCGTCACCTCGGTCCTCTACCTCCAGGAACGGCGCCGGCTGCGGCTCTACCTGCGCCAGGACGAGTACGGGCGTTACTACTCCGCGCTCGTCTATCTGCCCCGCGACCGGTA
This sequence comes from Streptomyces sp. ADMS, assembly GCF_033441795.1. Lineage (NCBI taxonomy): Bacteria > Bacillati > Actinomycetota > Actinomycetes > Kitasatosporales > Streptomycetaceae > Streptomyces > Streptomyces sp. ADMS. Next base: position 13,135 of record NZ_JAVFVX010000134.1, read on the forward strand.
CACCACCGGCGTACGGCTGCGGATCATCGACATCCTGAAGGAGGAACTCGGCGGCACCAACGTCGACTTCACCGCCTGGAACACCGAATCCATCCTGTCTCGGCTGCACTTCGTCGTCCGGGTTCCGCAGGGCACCGAGCTGCCGCAGCTGTCCGACCGGGACAAGGAGCGCATCGAGGCGCGACTCGTCGAGGCCGCTCGCTCCTGGGCCGACGGCTTCGCCGAGGCCCTCAACGCCGAGTGCGGCGAGGAGCGCGCCGCCGAGCTGCTGCGCCGGTACGGGAACGCCTTCCCCGAGGGCTACAAGGCCGACCACAATCCACGCGCCGCCGTCGCCGACCTCGGCCACCTCGAAAAGCTGGGCGTCGGCACGAACTTCGCGCTGAGCCTCTACGAACCGGTGGGCGCAGCGCCCGGTGAGCGCCGTTTCAAGATCTACCGCACCGGCGAGTCCGTCTCGCTCTCCGCCGTACTCCCCGTCCTCAACCGGCTCGGCGTCGAGGTGATCGACGAGCGGCCGTACGAGCTGCGTTGCGCGGACCGGACCACCGCCTGGATCTACGACTTCGGGCTCCGGCTGCCCAAGTCGCTGAGCAGTGGCGGGGATTATCTCGGGGACGACGGCCGCGAGCGTTTCCAGCAGGCTTTCTCGGCCACCTGGACGGGCCAGGCCGAGAACGACGGCTTCAACGCGCTGGTGCTGAGCGCGGGCCTCGACTGGCGGCAGGCGCTGGTGCTGCGGGCGTACGCCAAGTACCTGCGGCAGGCCGGTTCCACGTTCAGCCAGGACTACATGGAGGACACCCTCCGGCACAACGTCCACACCACCCGGTTGCTCGTCTCGCTGTTCGAGGCGCGGATGTCGCCGGAGCGGCAGCGGGCGGGCGTCGAGCTGACCGACGCCCTCATGGAGGAGCTGGACGCGGCCCTCGACCAGGTGGCCTCCCTCGACGAGGACCGCATCCTGCGGTCCTTCCTCACTGTCATCAAGGCGACCCTCCGGACGAACTTCTACCAGGAGAGCGCGGGCGGCAAGCCGCACGACTACGTCTCCATGAAGTTCGACCCGCAGGTCATCCCGGACCTGCCGGCGCCGCGTCCGGCGTACGAGATCTGGGTCTACTCACCGAAGGTGGAAGGCGTCCATCTGCGGTTCGGGAAGGTCGCGCGCGGTGGGCTTCGCTGGTCGGACCGGCGGGAGGACTTCCGTACCGAGATCCTCGGGCTGGTCAAGGCGCAGATGGTGAAGAACACCGTCATCGTGCCGGTCGGTGCCAAGGGCGGGTTCGTCGCCAAGCAGCTGCCGGATCCGAGTGTGGACCGGGACGCGTGGCTCGCCGAAGGGGTCAGGAGTTACAAGACCTTCATCTCGGCGCTGCTCGACATCACCGACAACCTGGTGGCCGGCGAGGTCGTGCCGCCCGCCGACGTCGTACGGCACGACGAGGACGACACGTATCTCGTCGTCGCCGCAGACAAGGGCACGGCGACCTTCTCGGACATCGCCAACGAGGTCGCCCAGGCGTACAACTTCTGGCTCGGGGACGCCTTCGCTTCGGGTGGCTCCGCCGGGTACGACCACAAGGGCATGGGCATCACCGCGCGCGGCGCCTGGGAGTCCGTCAAGCGGCACTTCCGAGAGCTGGGCGTCAACACGCAGAGCGAGGACTTCACCGTCGTGGGTGTCGGTGACATGAGCGGTGACGTGTTCGGCAACGGGATGCTGCTGAGCGAACACATCCGGCTGGTGGCCGCGTTCGACCACCGGCACATCTTCATCGACCCGAACCCGGACGCGGCCACCTCCTACGCCGAGCGGCGGCGCCTGTTCGAACTTCCGAGGTCCAGCTGGGCGGAGTACGACACCCAGTTGATCTCCTCAGGGGGCGGGATCTTCCCCCGTTCCGCCAAGGCCATTCCGGTCAACTCGCACATCCGCGAGGCGCTGGGCATCGAAGCCGCGGGCGGCAAGATGACCCCGGCCGACCTGATGAAGGCGATCCTCAAGGCACCGGTCGACCTGCTGTGGAACGGCGGCATCGGCACGTACGTCAAGTCGGGTACGGAGTCGCACGCCGACGTCGGTGACAAGGCCAACGACGCCATCCGTGTCGACGGCGGTGACCTGCGTGTCCAGGTCGTCGGCGAGGGCGGCAACCTCGGGCTCACCCAGCTCGGGCGGATCGAGTTCGCGCAGCGTGGCGGGAAGATCAACACCGACGCCATCGACAACAGTGCGGGCGTGGACACCTCCGACCACGAGGTGAACATCAAGATCCTGCTCAACTCGCTTGTCACAGATGGCGACATGACCGTCAAGCAGCGCAACAAGCTGCTCGCCCAGATGACCGACGAGGTCGGCGGGCTCGTCCTGCGCAACAACTACGCGCAGAACACGGCGATCGCCAACGCCCTCGCCCAGTCCAAGGACATGCTCCACGCCCAGCAGCGCTTCATGCGCCACCTGGTCAGGGAAGGGCACCTGGACCGGGCGCTGGAGTTCCTCCCGACCGACCGGCAGATCCGCGAACGCCTCGGCGGAGGGCAGGGGTTGACCGGTCCGGAGACGGCCGTGCTCCTCGCGTACACGAAGATCACGGTCGCGGACGAGCTGTTGCAGACCTCGCTGCCCGAAGACCCGTATCTGCGCCGCTTGTTGGACGCCTACTTCCCGAGCGCGCTGCGCGAGAAGTTCCCCGAGCAGATCGACGGGCACGCGCTGCGACGCGAGATCATCACGACGGTGCTCGTCAACGACACGGTCAACGCGGGCGGTACGAGCTTCCTGCACCGGCTGCGCGAGGAGACCGGCGCCTCGCTGGAGGAGGTGGTGCGGGCGCAGACCGCGGCTCGCACGATCTTCAACTCCGGCGCGGTGTGGGACGGGGTCGAGGCGCTCGACAACACGGTCGAGGCCGCCGTCCAGACCCGGATCCGCCTCCACTCGCGGCGACTTGTGGAGCGCGGCACCCGCTGGCTGCTCAACAACCGGCCGCAGCCGGTACAACTCACGCAGACCATCGAGTTCTTCGGTGAGCGGGTCGGCCAAGTCTGGTCCCAGCTGCCCAAGTTGCTGCGCGGCGCGGATCTGGAGTGGTACCAGAAGATCTACGACGAGCTGACGGGCGCGGGCGTCCCCGACGAACTCGCCACCCGGGTCGCGGGCTTCTCGTCCGCCTTCCCGACGCTGGACATCGTCTCGGTCGCCGACCGGGTGGGACGCGCCCCGATGGACGTCGCCGAGGTCTACTACGACCTCGCCGACCGCCTCCACATCACCCAGCTCATGGACCGCATCATCGAGCTGCCGCGCGCCGACCGCTGGCAGTCCATGGCCCGCGCCTCTATCCGCGAGGACCTCTACGCGGCCCACGCGTCCCTCACTGCGGAGGTCCTCGCGGTCGGCAACGGCTCGTCGACGCCCGAGCAGCGCTTCAAGGCGTGGGAGGAGAAGAACGCGGCGATCCTGGGCCGGGCGCGCACGACCCTGGACGAGATCCAGAGTTCGGACGCCTTCGACCTGGCGAACCTGTCGGTCGCGATGCGGACGATGCGGACGCTGCTGCGGAATCATTCGTAACCGGACACGTAACCGGACACGTGGTCGGTACGTGAACAGGGGCGCCCCGGGCCGTCACGGCTCGGGGCGCCCCCGATTCCATGACAACTGTTGGAGAAATGCAGGCAGGGAATTCACCCTTTCCTGCCAGGCCGGACACCTCGGTTCAGGTCGCGGACGTGAGCGTGAATGTCTCCGAGGACCGGCTGACCGTTCCGGCCCGGCCGGTGCGGCGGGTAATCGTCGAAGCGGTGAGATTCGGGGCCGTCGGCGGCAGCGGCGTGCTCGTCAACTTCCTGTTCTACAACCTGCTGCTGCACGGCTTCGGTTGGCGGGCGATGACGGCCACGGTGCTGGCCAGCCTTGTCGCCATGGGCACGAACTGTCTGGGCTTCCGCTATTTCAGGTACCGGAACAGGGACTCACGTACCCGACAGCAGATCGCGCTGTTCTTCGTGTTCAGCGCGATCGGCGTCGCCATGGAAAGAGGGCTGTTCTACGTCGGTTGTCACGGGCTGGGACTGCATGGGCCGGTCGGTTCGAATGCCGTGAAGGGCGTCTCGATCGTGCTCGCCTCCGCGTTCCGTTTCCTTGTCTGTCGCACGTGGGTGTTCCGGCACTAAGTGGCGCGGGCGGGTTTGGACGGGCGGTTCGTGAAGGCCTCGTACTCCTTCAGTACGTCGTCGGTCGGGCCGTCCATGCGGAGTTCGCCGCGTTCCAGCCACAGGACGCGGTCGCAGGTGTCGCG
>NZ_JAVFVX010000135.1:0-17069 GCF_033441795.1 Streptomyces sp. ADMS
CACCATTCACACCAGACCCGTGACCTGCGACTTCACGATGCACACCACTCACTGAGACTCAGCTCGATCCGCTCGCGCTTGCTGCCGGCATCATCAGGGACCGGTGGCATCCCCAGCTGTTCGAAGGCCGGATTCAGCTCCCGGTGCGTCAGGCTGCCAAGCCCCGCGACACCCTCGCCGACCAGGGTGCGCAGCGCTGAACGATCCCAGCTGTCGACCATGGGTAGATGGTCGCAGAACCGAGTGGATCCAACATCGGCACCCAGGCAATGGGCCACATCGCGAGCGTCTGGAGTACTTACGTCGCACGACGTCCACGCGCGTCCTCCGGGCGGCCACCTCCGTCCTGATGCCGGGGTGACGGAGGCCGGGAGCTGATGGCGAGGGCGGCGGGGTAGAGCACCTGGCGGCCGTAGCGGAGGCGGGCGCGATCGGCGACGGCCTCGATCACGAGGGGATTGTCGTCCGCCGCGTCGAGCGTGAGCTGCCGGGTGGCCCGGTCGGCGGGCCGGAGAGTGTCGGCACGCAAGGCGATGCTGCGGACCCGGGCGCGCTGGAGGCCGAGGGACGCGTACAGCGCGTATGCGGTACGGGCCAGGAGCACGGTGTGCTGGGTGGCCTCGGGCAGGGCGCGGCTGCGCCGGGTCGCGGTCAGGTCTGCGTATCGGACGGTGCAGGGTCCAGGTTCCCGCCGACCGGCGTCTCATAGCTCGACACAGGGCTCGGACCGCCGTCCTCGACCTGAGCCTCCTTGCCGTCTCCGCGCCCGAACAGGAAGGCGAGGATGAGAATGACGGCCGCCGCCGCCGTAACGCCGCCAGCGAGGTCCCCCTGCGCCTGTTGGGGGGCCTGCATGCCCGTTCCGGTAGTGGGACGTCGGTACACGAGATACCCGACGACACAGCCGGCAACGACGATCAGGCCGTTCACGGGATCGATGTAAAGGTTCAACTGAGGCCCTTTGGTCCAAGGAACCCCGGTCCGCACGCTCTTACAGACGGGGCCCCGACTCGGCGAGGAAGCCCCACGCGCTAGCAACGTTCACATGAGCTGTGTGAAAGCTCACACCCGTGGGGCTTTTTTTCAGCGCCCCGGCGAAAAGAACCTCGGGTGCCGTCACAAAGGACGGCAAGGCCACAGACCTTGACTAGCAATCATATGACACACCCCTCCCCGCCTCCGCCACCCTTCGGCGAGCCTCAGGCAGTTCGGGAGTGGCCAGCGTTGCCGTCGCCGTCCGCCGCTTTCAGTAGCAGGCACCGGCCGCAGGTCGGCCGGTCGCACACCTGCAGCGGCCCGTCCCATCGGTTCCGGCCGCGCCAGCGCTGCTCGTAGCACAGTTGATCGAGACACGACTGGGGAGTCACCCGCAGCGCGCGCCGCATTGCGGCCCGCGCCGCGGTCAGCGCGCCGGGTACTGTCGGGTCGGCCATCAGCCGCCGCACCTCGTCCACCTCATCGCAGCCCTGGAGATAGCCCGGGAGCTCGCCCACTGGAACCTTCGGGCCACGGAGCTGGTCTGCAGCGTCGACGGCCTGGCGCCACTCCCGGGCGCCCGGCTCGTCCCACGTCCCCATCAGCCGTCTGCCCGTCCTCTCGCCCCGGCCGCCCACGTTCGGTGCTGGTCCCTCCTCTTGCAGCGCCCGAACCGCGATCGGGTCGCGGGTGACACCGCGTCGCTCACCCGGACGGCTCTGCCGGGGGCGGCCCCAGGTCCTCGCGGAGGCGGACGAACCGTACGGTGCGGTGCCGGGTGGTCCCCACCTCGACTTCAGCGAGCAGCAGCGTGGCGACCCGGTGCCCCCCGCCAGGCATCGCCTCCCAGATACCGTCGGCGAGCGCCCGGCCGACGGCGGCGCGCTGCGTGCTGTCCAGCTGCGCGGTCTGGGCGAGGGTGCCATCCGGGAGCCGGACGACGAGGTAGGCGGGGCGGGCCGGGGAGCCCGCGATCGCCACGATCTCCGTGTCCACGGTGTCGACATGTTTGATCTTGAGCCATCGGGTGCGGCCGGGCGCATAGGAGGTTCCCAGGCCCTTGATCACCAAGCCCTCCAGCCCGTAGGGGCGCTCTGCGTACCAGGTCAGGGCCTCGCTGCGGCTGGTGGTGGCAGGAACCGGCTGGATCACGCTGGGCGGTGGTCGCAGCAACTCGCCGAGCCTGTCCAGGCGCTCTTGCAGCGGTCGCGTACGCAGGTCGGTGCCGGTGACGGAGAGACAGTCGAAGACCAGGTACACGACCGGCGGCCAGCGCCGGCGGTCGCGGCCTCGGCGGCGGGCCAGCGCGTTGAAGTCCAGCCGTTCACCGACCACGGCGCACAGCTCACCGTCCAGGACCGTGCCGACGGGCAAGACGCGCAGTTCGTCCAGGACCTCCGGGAACAGGGCGCCGAGGTTGCCTCCCTGACGGGAGAACAGGACGGGCCGGTGATCCTCGATGACACCAGCGACCGCCCGCCATCCATCAGCCTTGACCTCGTACCTGGTCGGAGCGTTCGGCCAGTGGTCCTCGGCGGGGAGTTCCCGGGCCGTGACGGGTCGTACGACCTCAACGGGCGGGCGTACGGGGACGTCCTCGCTGGCCATGGTCTCCAGCGCAGCGGAAGGACGACCTGTACGCGGTGTGGCGCGCGGGCCATGAGACGGAGATCCACCGTTTGGCGGCGTGCCGGTGCCCCGGTCCGAGCCAGACGCGTGCGCGGCAACCGAGTCTCCGAAGCCATGAGCCACGCGGGGCGAACGGGACGGCGGAGCCGCGGCCTTCTTCCGGCGGGACAAGCACTGGCACGGCCAGCTCATCGACCCGGCCAGCAGATTGCCCTACAGGCCGGCCGTCTTCCGCCCGTGGACCTGTGCAAGGAGCGCAAAATCTTCGCGCGCCCGCGCGTACGACGGACCGAGAGCTCCCGGCTGGCGAGGCGTTCACGCGGCGGGCTGGCCCAGCAGCGTGTCCATGAGTGCCTGGTAGCGCTCCAAGTCCTGGGCCCATCCCGGGATGACGAGGTACTGGACGACGTTGATGGCGACCGCGGCCTCGCCGCCCCCGCACCGGCACCGGATCCCACGGCGACTGGTTCACGAACTGCTGCAGGTTCTGCTCGTTGCCATCCGGCAGCCGCGCAGCCATGGCCTGGATGGACTTGCGGCGACCGTCCACCATCAGTCCCCGCAGATAACAGTCGCCCTTGGCCCGCTGGTCCTTGCGCGGCATCGAGGAGAAAACATCAGCCACGAACAACGCCAACTTCGCTCGAGCACGGTTCACTTCATGTGCGTCCACACACCCACCATGCCGCTGAACACCACCGACAGAAAGACCTAACGGAGTCCTACTAGCGGATCGTCAGCGTGGAGGACCGCCTGCCCGTCCGCCGGGAGCGCCTCGACGAGCTCGCCCTTGGCCTGGGCGATCGGCGTACGGGTGATGGGCGGTGCGTACGGGTGAATGCGGCAATCGGTACGATGCCGCAGCTCACCGCAGTTCAACGCCGTACGCATCACCGGGGGATCGTCGTGTTCGGAATCGTCAGGCCCTGCCGTCACCGGCTCGGCGAGAGTCTCACCACTCAGTGGATGGCCCATTTGTGCGGGCTGTGCCTCGCGCTGCGGAAGGACCACGGGCAGTTCGCGAGGATCGTCACGAACTATGACGGCTTGTTGATATCGGTTCTGACGGAAGCTCAGGCCGAGCGGGCCGGTGGCGGGCGGCGGACGGCGGGGCCCTGTCCGTTGCGCGGAATGCGTACCGCGTCCGTCGCGCACGGTGAGGGGGCACGGCTCGCGGCCGCCGTTTCGCTGGTGCTCGCCTCCGCCAAGGTGCGCGACCATGTCGCCGACGGGGACGGGGTTCTGGCCCGCAAGCCGGTGGCGCTCGCCGCGCGCCGGGTCGCCACGAGCTGGGGCCGGGCCGGGGAGCAGACCGGCTCGGACGTCGGTTTCGACACCGCCGTGCTCGTCGACGCCGTGGACCGGCAGATCGGCATCGAGGCGCTGGCGGGGCCGGGAACGCCCCTTTTGATGGTCACCGAACCCACCGAGACCGCGACCGCCGCCGCCTTCGCGCACACCGCGGTCCTCGCCGGACGGCCGGGCAACGCCGAACCGCTCGCCGAGGCCGGACGCCTCTTCGGACGGCTCGCGCATCTCCTGGACGCCGTGGAGGACAGGGGAGCTGACGCCGCGTCGGGTGCCTGGAACCCCCTCACCGCGACCGGGACTCCGCTCACGGAGGCCCGGCGGCTCGCCGACGACGCCGTGCACGGGATACGGCTCGCGCTGCGGGAGGCGGAATTCACGGACGCGAAGCTCGCGCACCGGCTGCTCGTGCACGAGCTGCGCACCTCCGTGGACAGGGCCTTCGGCACCGCCTCCTGCGCCCACGGGCCCGCGCCGACGGCAGCGATGCCGGGCGGACCGTACGCCCCGCCCGGCGGCCCGTGGAACCCGCTGCCCCCGGAGCCGCCCCGCCGCGACCGGCGCGGGCTGCTCGCCGGGTGCGCGGTGTGGGCGGGACTCGCCTGCACGTGCCAGATGTGCTGCGGGCACTTCGACGACCCGTGGAGCGGTCAGCGCCGGGAAGGACTGTGCACCAACACCGACTGTAGCGGTTGCAGTGACTGCTGCAGCTGCTGTGACTGCTGCGGGAAGTGTTGCGGGAGCTGCTGCGGTGGCGACGGGTGCGACTGTGGCTGCTGACCTGTCTGCGCCTGATCTCGTCGATCCGCGCCATGGGCGGGTCGACGCCCGGAAGCTTTGCCTACTCCTTGAGTTCCGGGGGTGAGATCTGCGAGGTCGTGATTGCCGAGCCCGTGGTCCCCCACTTCTTAAGGATCCTGTCGTACGTCCCGTCTGCGATGAGGCTGTTCACCGCGGCCTGGAAGGCGGGAGTGAGATTGCTGCCCTTCTCGAAGGCGAAGCCGACGTCCAGGCGGTGGAACTCGTGGAGGAACTTCACGCCCTCCTGGTGGGCGACCGCGTACCGCAGGCCGTTGAGCGTGGACATCACGATGTCGCTTCGGCCCTGCTGGAGTGAGGACCAGGTGGCGCCCTGCTCGTTGTAGGTCTGCACCTTGTACGCCTTCTTGCCCGCGTCGGTGCACAGGTGCTCGCTGTCCTCCAGCGTGGCCTCGAAGGTGGTGCCCGCGCCGGTCGCGATGTTCAGGCCGCACAGCTGGATCAGGTCGGTGAACCATCAAGCGGCCGCTCGGATGCGAACGTGACTGGTCCTACCGACTCCGCCAGTCGAGCACACCATATGCGCGTTTTGTCACCTGCCGGCTCAAGGTGCGTTCGGCTGCCCAGCGCCGACGATCCGGCGCTGTTCCTCAGGCCGCGGCCTTCTCCGTCGGCTGACGGTGGTGCTTGAGCTTGGTGCGGGCTTCTGCTCGTTCCTCAGCGGCGATCTCTTTCCAGAACGGGTGGTTGACGATCAGAGCAGCGAGCTCAAGTTCCCGTGCTCGCAGACGGCCGATGCGCTCGTGATCCGCAGGGTCCCAACCGGGGGATTCAGGGCGGGAGGAGGGGCGCCAGTGGTTCTCGTGGGTCGTCCACGCGGCCAGCGGCTCGACGGACCAGGGCTGCTTCTTGAACAGGGGATTCAGTTCGCCTCGCACCTCATTGAGCTCAACCTGGGCGTCGATGAGGCCCTTCGGGAAGGGGTAGGTCTTCTCATCATTCTTCTGTGCCACGCCGTTACGGTACTGCCGTTCGAATAGCCCTCGGTGCGTGGCACGCACCGTGCCACGAGCGCTCACCCAGTGTCAGTGGCGTCCCTTATCGTATGAGGCGGCGGTCAGTAGACTGCGGGCCCGACTCGCAGGCCCGGAATCCGTTCGGCCCGTGACCGGACGTTCATCCCGAAGGTGCCCCGCGCCGAGTCGCTCTCCGTAGTTTCCTCGGCCGACGCTTCCTGCGCGGTGAGTCACGGGATCACCGCGGCGCTGGAGGCGCCCACCATGCCGAAGAAGCACGCGCGCAAGAAGGAACTCACCGGCCTCAAGGAGACGTTCGGCGTCCGGCACCACGACGCCATCGCCATCCTCGACGATCCCCGCCGCGACGAACTCCGCCAGGTCCTCGCCGAGAACCAGGACCTCACGACGTACGCGGCGGCTGCTGAAATCCTCGAACTGCCGGAGGACATGCCGGCCGCCCCCTGCGACTGCGAGCTGTGCACCGCCCCACTGGACGAGCCCAGGGAGTACAGCTGTGAGAACTGCGGGTTCTTCGGCACCGGATTCCACTGTTGCGAATGCGGCGCTGACCACGAATACCACTGTGACTGCTGACACGGCCCCGACCACGGCTGCGGCTGTCGACTTGGTCCGGCGCGGGCTGGCGGTGTTCCCGATCCCGCGTGGTCGGACTGGACCTGGACGTCGACGGTGACGGCCAGGCCGTGCTCGCCTCCCTCGCCGCCCGGATCGGCGAGGACTGGCCGGACACCTTGACGGTGCAGACCCCGAGCGGGGGCCTGCACCTGTACTTCCATGTCTCCGGCGACTGCACCATCGGCAGCGTCTCCGGGGGCCGGACGGAGCTCGGGCCGGGCATCGACGTACGTGGTCCCGGCCGGCGCAGCGGCGGGTACCTCATCGGACCCGGGTCCGTCGTGCACGGCACGCGGTACGTCATCACCCGGGACGTCCCGATCCTCGAACTCCTGGACTGGATCGCGGACCGGCTCACCCTCTCTCCGGCGTGGAGCGGACGCCAGGGTCCTGCTCACATCCGCTCTGCTCCGCAGGCCGCGACGCAGTCGTGCTCCAGCATCATTGTCAGTGCCGCCCGGTACGGTAGATCCCGTAGAAAACGGCATGCCGCGAACCGCCGTTTCCGCTGTTGCCCCGCGCCCACGCCGCACAGGGGCAGCGCCGCCGGACAAGGACCGAGGTTGGGTCCCGCGCAGCACCACCCGAAGGATCCGTCTGTCCGGCTGCGCCCATTCACGCGACGTCCGGCGGGGAGCGTGGGATCCCGCTGTGGAGACGACCGTGACCAAATCAGGCAGCGACCACCTCAAGCGGCAGGCCCGGGAGATCGCCACCGCCACCGGCCGCCGGTTCCCCGACGTCCTCGCCGAACTACGCCGCGCACCCCGTACGGCATTGCGGCAGCCCTCTACGGAACTCGTCCTCGTCTGCAACGGGATGGCCCACCCCATCGACGGCGGCCGATGCGCCCGCACGGCCGGCCACCGGATCCTCGACGGCGGCTGGGGCTGGTGCAGTTGGGGACCCAACGACGCCGTGAACGTCTGGGCCGGCTACTACAACGCCCAGGACCAGGCGCGGCGGGAGCAGGAGGACGCCCGCCTCGCCGGGCTCACCCCGGAGGAACGGGCGGCCGAGGAAGCCGAGTCGGAGGCCGCCTACTGGGCGGACATGGCCGACGCGGCCCGGGATCCGTACGACCCATACGACGACAAGTACCAGGAGATGGTCTGGGAAGCGCAGAACGAAGAGCGCTGGGAGGCCGAGGCCGACCGCGACGACGCCGGGGACCCGTACGTCGACGCGTACCTGGAGGCGTGACGTGACCACCACCGCCAGCGCCCTCAAAACGTACGGCCCTCTGCAGTTCCCCGACCGCGCCGGTCTGGCGCTGTGGCAGTTCACCCGCGCACAGCGTCTCGGGCTAATCCCTGGTCCCGACGTGGCCGGTGACCGATGGTCGGCCATGGTCTTCAACGACGCCGTCGCCCGCATCGACACCATCCTGAAGGCCGTCGGCACTATCCCAGACGTCGGCGCCACCCGCGCCGAGGAATACCTCGCCGACCGTTTCTCGATCACCGTCCACTCTGGTACTGCGGCCGAACTTGCCCGCCGAGGACACCTCCCAGTCCGCGGGGAGTTCCGCGATCGCCCCCTCTACTGTGGGCTGGCTCTGGAGACCTTCCGTGACCGTCGCAAAGTCGAACGCGCCTCGGACACGGGCCGCCTCCACATGCGCGACGCGGCGGCGGAGGTCCTCCGTGTGAGGGTGAGCGACTTCGATCACCTCGTACGGGCAGGACTGCTCACCCACTCCGAGATCGTCGAGGGACGCCACCACACACAGGTCCGCCTCTACCGGCAGGCCGATCTAGACCGGCTCGCCCGAAGCCGTCGAATCGACTGGCCAGCCGTCCACGCGACCCCCAGGGGCCATCGGTCCCCGCTCGCCTCGCTCCCCACCAAGTCGGCTGGCCGGTGAACGTACAGAACGTCCACCGAGCCTGCTGCCCGCACGACGACGAGGAACTCCCGATGCCCGACGCTCTCCGGAACCCCATCCCTCACCCTTCCAGCACGGGGTCGGGCACGGGTAACCGCCGGCCAGTGGACGGCACGCGGACAACAACATCGCTCGACGACCTCCTGGAGACGCTCTCACTGGAGCACCGGTTGGAGTTGGCCCGCCGGGTGCGGGTGGGCTCCCTGACACTGAACGTCGGCGACCGAGTGGAGGCTCGACGTCGGCTGCGGGGCTCGTACCCGGACGACGACCTGGAGGCGGAGGAGGGCTGGGGAGCGGAGCCGGCGGACTACTGCGTCCCCTATCACGTGCCGGCCGGAACGCTCGGCCGGGTGACGCTGGTTCGGACGTACGTCACTCCGTTCCCCTACCGGATCCTTTTCGACAGCGACGTCGAACTGAACCTCGATGAGCGCGACGTCGTCCGTGTCACCGAGCAGCCGTCCGAGAACGAGCGGGAACGGGACGATGCGCTCTGGACCATCCCGCCCGACGGGATGTTCACTCTCTACTGCTGCCGATGGGTCGATCGGGTCGGCCGGGCCTGTCCGCAGCTCAGGCGCCACCGCGGCCCGTGCGGGTTGCCGCCGAGGTGACGATGGTGACCCCGGTCCGTGTCTTGGGGCCGTGCCGCGCTTGGCGCCCGGCGCGAGTCCGGTTCAACTCGGCCTGATGGCACCTCCAGTCGTCCGTGTGCGCGTACGGGTGCGGCTGCTGCACCCTGTGCCTCGGACTGCTGGGAGTAGCCCGGCCCTTGCGACCGCGGCTTCACGATCGCCGGTGCGCCCTCGGTGACCTATGGCCATCGGTTCCCGGGCCCGGGTGCCGAGCGGTAGGGTGCGGGCAGTGGCCGACACATCGGCCCAAGCCCGCCCCCTGGCCCATGACCAGGGGGGCACCACGGCAAAGGTGCCCGCGGACCCCACACGAGGGTCCGGCCTGTGAGCATCAGTGTGAGAGGTACGTCAACTTCCGGGGCCGTACAGCCGTTGAGCCTTCCGCATGCTGCTCTTCATCGCGCGCATCGGGTCATGGGGCCGGGCGCGGGAAATGCGAGAGCCGTATGACCAAGGGCCACGGCCGCAAGAGCCGGGCGAGGAAGACGAGTCGGAGCCGGGGCGCCGCGTATGCCGCCACCAACGCCGGCACCCTCCACCAGCACCACAGCGGCCCGTCGAACGAGGACCTCCAGCCGGCCGACCCCAGCGGGTGGGGAGTTGAGACCGCGCCGGACATGCGGACCGCGTCCGCGCTGATCGGCGCATGCATCGAGCGGTGCGCCCCATGCCAGGAGTCCCTGGCGGCCAAGCTCCTCGATGAGGACCCGCTCGTGCTCGCGGTGACCGCCGGATCCGTCTACAGCCTGCACGCCGCGACCGAGCCGGATGCGGGAGGCCTCGCCGCCAAGCCCACCCAGGTGTTCTTCCTCCTCGTCCAACAGGCCCGCGCCCACGGGGGCGACGCCCGGATGATGGCGGCCGGGGTCGAGATGATGCCCCGGGCCGACCGGGCGGCGCTCCTGGAAGACGCGCTGGACTTGTGGACGTTCTACGGCCACAAGCATCCCGGCCTCATGCGCGGCCAGGGCACCGGCCCGGAGGACCTGTCGGACATCACCATCACCGTCCCGGGCAACGAGCCGGACGACGACGACCCGGGCATAGTGGTCGACCTCTCCGGCCTCGCTCACCCCGCGACGTACGCCGTCCGGGCCGACATGACGCTGACCGGCTTCGGCCGCGTCGCCTCGGTCGCGCTGTTCGCGCACCCCGAGACACCCGAGGCCGGCTACGACGACCTGCGCGAGCGCTGCGCCTGGGAGCCCCTCATCCCCGAGGGGCTGCCCGAGGAGGACCCGGCGTGGGTGCTGAAGGTCGACCAGGAGAGCGGCGCCCTGCTTGGCATCGTCCGGCTGCTGGACGCCACCGTGCTGCCAGACCAGCCGCATTGGGAGTGGCGCCCGGACGTGTACGACGTCATCCTGTGGCGCGCCCCGGAGCGGAAGCCGGTGTCCGCCACGTGGCTGGAGGCCGCCCGCGACCGGGGATCGGCCCTGCTGTATGGCCCGTTCGACGCGACCGGGACGACGCACGCCGACCCGGCCCGCCTGGTGTCCGTCCACGCCCGCTGCCACTTCACCGACCGTCTGTGACCCGCACCTGCAAGGAGAACCGGATCCCCATGAGCGAGAACACCAAGAACATCGAGCAGCACGCGGAGGGCGCGGCCCGCTCCCTCGTCGAACTCGTCCAGGAACTCCAGAACCGTGGGATTCAGTACCCGGCGGAGGCGCACCGCATCTACAGCTATCTCACCCGTGTCGCCGGAGAGCTGAGGACCGCTCTCGACCTCGTGGGAACCTCCGTGCAGGGCCTCCACGACAGGGGGCTTTTGATGCCCGACTACCGGGGCAAGCCGCTCGATGAGGTGCTCGAGCGCTTCAGCCAGTCGTCCGGCAGGGCGCGGGACCTCGCGGGTGACCTGCACGGCAACTTGAGCAAGGCCCACTCCGCCGTCGGGTACGTCGCGTACAACGAGACGCCCGAAGAGCAGGAGCCGGCAGCGGGCAGCTGAACCATGCCGGTTCGGCGGGTGTGATCGTCTGCGGACGGTGTGGAGCGGAGGCCGGGACCGGTGGTCCCGGCCTCCGCGCTGTCGGCTACTGATCGGATGCGGGGTACCTCGGCCCGTCAACTCACACACCACCAAGCCACCAATAGTGAGTGTGAATCTCAAAAAACATAGTGACTTATAAAGTTGACTAGGTGAATTCTGTTATGATGGTGGCTAGTTGAATGCCATGGGAGGGTGAGTGAGTCAGTCGCCACAGGATGAGAGACCGATCAACGCGACCGCGGCGCGGAACAAGCTGTATGCGCTGGTGAAGCTCGCCGAGGAGGAGGGGCGCACCGTGGTGATCAGCAAGCACAAGGTGCGGGCTCTGCTGGCGCCGCTGGACCGGTTCCCGGCAGCCCGGAAACCCGGTGCCTTCCCGGCCCACGTGCTGAGCGCGGCGCAGAAGGATTTCGGTGACCTCGTCACGCTGGCGGCTCAGGGCCAGCCGCAGGTGCTCCTGCGCAACACCACGCCGGTCGCGGTACTGCTCCCCGACGACCCCTCCTCTGATGGCTCCTCGTCCGACACGGTCGCGCTCCCCGGCGCGGCGACCGCAGGAGGTGCGGTGAACAGCCAAGGCAACCAGGACTCCGGAAGTGCTCCGCGCAGGCTCGCCACGCTCGGCGACGCCATCGGGTCCGTACTCACCGAACCGGTCGGCGGTCCCACGTTCGGGCTGCCGGGTCTGGACGCGGCGACGGGCGGTCTGCAGCCGGGCCGGCTGACGCTCGTGGCGGCTGCCCCGAACGTCGGCGGGAGCCTGCTGGGTCTTGCCGCCGCACGGCAGACCGCGCTCGTCGACCGCCGCACGGTCCTGTACGCGGCGTCGGGACCGAACCGCGATGATGTCTTCCGGCGGATCATCTCCGCCGAGACCGGGGGCGAATACGCGCGCCTGAAGCAGGGCCGCCTCACCGAGCACGAGCAGCAGGTTGCCCGGCAGCTGGTCCAGGCGGGCGACGTGCTGCTCATCGATGACGGCGCCAACCTGAGGGCCGAGGACATCGCGGAAACCGCGCCGCACATGGAGGGCCTGGCCCTTGTGGTCGTGGACCGTCTCCAGGCCGCGCACAACGCCCGCCTGCCACTGTCCGGGGCCGTTCTCCCGGATGCCTCCCAGGTCCTGGCCGGCCTCGCGCGTACCCTGCACGTCCCGGTGCTCGCCGTCGTCGACAGCGACGACCCCGCGCTCCTGGGACTCCTGGACGCCGACGTCCTGGTGACGCTCACCGCGACCGCTGACCCGGGCAAGGTCCAAGTGACGGTCACGGAACGCGACTTCGGCACGATCGGCTCGGCATATCTGCAGCCCGATCTGATCCACGCCCGTTTCCTCGACGCCGGAGCCGCACCCCTCGACCGCGCCGACCGCCCGACGGTCCCGGGGCTCTCGACAGCCGTCGGCGGAACGGCGGCACTGGAACTGGCCGAAGCCGCCCTTCCCTACACGTCCGGCGGACACCAGGGGATCCCCGCCGCCCTCACCCACGAACTGGCGGCATGGCGGACCGCGGTCGCAGGCAGCGACCAGGAAGCCCTGAAGGAGATCCTGCCGTCGCTACTCCAGGCCGCCGCAGCGGTAACGGAGATGCCGGACACACAT
Source organism: Streptomyces sp. ADMS (assembly GCF_033441795.1). Classification (NCBI taxonomy): domain Bacteria; kingdom Bacillati; phylum Actinomycetota; class Actinomycetes; order Kitasatosporales; family Streptomycetaceae; genus Streptomyces; species Streptomyces sp. ADMS. The sequence continues at coordinate 12,455 of NZ_JAVFVX010000135.1, forward strand.
GAGGGGCACCGCCTCGCCGCCGCGCTTCGGCCCTACGACGCGCCCGTGTCCGTCGACACCGCCGGTCAGGCAGCTGCTGCCGACGCTCCTGTCCATGCACCGCCGGGCAGCGGACAGGCCCAGGACAACGCGGCGGAGGAAGACGACGACGAGGACGGTCTGGCGCCGGGAGATGAGAAGGACGAGCCCGAGGGCCACGTCTTCCCTGCCCTGAAGATCCTCAAGGACGCGGTCGGCCGCTCCAAGATGCACCCGATCTCCGTCATCCGCAGCGAGGAGCGTGACAGCGGCCCGTGGCCGCTGATCAGCGAGCACATGGACGGCGAACCCCGCTGGGTCCACCCCGACATCATCCTCACCCGTGTTCCCCACGTCAGGGCGAACGGCAAGCGCGTCCGGCGCGACAAGCTCGACGTACCCGACTCCTTCGGCGAGGGCATGCTGTGCCTGATCGACCGCAACGGCAGCTTCCCCTCCGCCTGTTCAGCCGTTCCCCTCGCCCCGAACAAGCTCCTGCACACCGGCCCGCTCGACGCCTACGACAAGACCGGGGCCGGCATCTATCTCATCGACATCCCGGAGTGGACCCGCACCGACATGCCGCACCCCCTGGGGCGGATCATCGACCGTCCCGACGAGGACGTCCGGGTATGGGTCACCACCCCCCACATCAAGCAGCTGGAGAAACTCGTCCGCGGCAACCACCTCGGCGCCGTACCGGCCATTCACGACTCCTGGACCGGGAAGGCCAACGAGTCCCTCTTCAAGCCCTTCTACGAGGCCACCCGCAAGGCACGGACCGAACTCGTCCAGGTCGGCGGCGACCCCTACAAGGCGTACAAGACCCGGCTGTCCATCGCACTGCGCCTGCTGTGGCCCAAGCGCCCCGCACAACGGTCCCCGTTCTGGCGGCCGGACTGGCGCATGAGCATGGTCGCCGAGGCATCCGTCCGCCACTGGAGCGTGGCCTTCAGGGCCGTCCAGGAAGGCCACCAGCTCCTCGCGCTGCGCAACGTCGACGCAGCCGTCTTCTGGGCGCCCGACGGCACCGCGCCCGCCACGTACAAGATCGGGACCGGCTTCGGCGAAGTGAAGGCCAAGTTCGTCCAGCCCGGCGCGATCATCCCCGAAGGTGACGACTGATGGCCGGCCCCACAGGCCGCGGCGACTCCCTGGGCGCCGCCCTGGGCGACCTCCTGCGCTCCCAGGTCACCCCCCGCCACCGGCTGTCGTCGTACACCGCCAAGCACTGGCACGCCCAGCTCAGCCAGCTCACTGCAACTCACCGCGGGCACCAGGCCCTGGAGGACGCCGGACTCCACGTGACGACCAAGACTCTGGTCAACTGGCTGTCCGACGCGGAGTACAACGTCCGCCGCAACTACCGCGACCTCATCCACACCGCGTACGAGAACACGGCCATCGTCCCCGCCGACCCGATCCCCGACCACATCAAGCGGGGCCAGTACGAGATCAGCGGCGTCGTCAGGACCGGGGACGACGAACGTACGCGCGGCACCGTGGATGCCGCGCCCCTGCGTATCGACGGCAGCCGGGGCAACTGGGACGAGATCGAGGAACTCTGGCTCGCCGGCGAACTCACCGACGACGAGTTCGAGGACCACTTCATCGACGACGTCATCGTCGAGGACATCGGCGAAGGCACCGACGGATGGGAGTTTCCCGGCGCCTCGTACTCCGTCGAAGTCAGGTAGCAGCACGTACGAAGCAGCCGAACCACCCGCCGCAGCAAGGGAATTCACATCATGAGCCACCATCCAGGACGGCGGAAGTTACCGCTGGTCGCCGTGTACGCAGAGACGGCCGCGAACGCCAAGCAGCGGGTGACTGAGCTTCTCGACGCCGCGGGCGCTAGCCCGGCTGAGGTACACACCCTCAACGCGGCCATCCAGGCCGGCGCCGTGGAAAGCGCTCATGGCGAAATCATCGAACTGGACACGCAGGCCCTCTCCGACAGCAGCGACCAGGTCCACGACGGCTGGCTTCGCGCAGTCGAGGCGACCGCAAGCAGGCTCGCTCACATCGCCGACCGCACCGTCCGCCAGGCCCGAGCGACGGCCGCCGCCCTCGAGACACCGTCGGCCGCGCCGAGCCCGACTCCGCGTCCCTAGCCCACGCCGGTCGACAGCGTGGGGGAGGAGCAGGTGCACCAGGTGCTGGAGGCGGCCGAGAGGATCTTTGTGTCCCTGACCGGCTCCACCGGCTTCGACCGCGACCTGTCGGAAGAGATCCTCATGGTCGTGCTGAAGTCTGTCAGCGCCGAGCAGCAGGGGGGCTACGTACGGCAGTTGGAGGCCTTCGCCGACGCCAACCGTGAACGCCTCGGGCAGCTATACGGGAAGTACGGGCCGGCGGGAAGTTAGCCGACGAAAGCCGCTGCTACCTGACCCATCAGCCCGAGAGCGTCGTGGTCTGCGAGCGCCTGGACACCGTCCCGATGTGGCTCACTGCGGTGTGGAACGAAGAAAATCGACGCCGAGCTCACGCTGGAGCGCTTCACCAAGTACTGGCCCTTCGGATGAACGTGAGCGGCGGTTGTGTTCACGGGCGTCGGCCGGGCACGAACTTCATGGAGAGGGCGAGGCCATGGCTCAGCTGACGATCCGGGACCTGTAGCTGCTGCCGGGCCACCGTTGAGCCGCCAGGAGACGCGACCTCGTGCAGGAGGGATCCGGCTCGTGTACGACGGCACTGCCGTCCATCTATCCACGGCCGACCACCCGGACACCGCGATCGCCACGGCCAGCACGTGCGGGTACGCGACGGGTGGCTGGGAGGTGACCGCGTACTCGGCGAGCCTGGACGCGGTGAAGGTCTGGATGCGGATGCTGGACGGCGACGGCCTCATCGACGTGGCCCCGTGCTGGGCCAGCGCCCCCGTAGTGATCGCGTTTGCCACCGGTGGGCAGATAGGGGCGTTCCTGGTGATCGCGTGCCCGACGGCTCCAGACCGGCGCTCGCCGGCCGCCATCAAGGGGAGGTGAGGGGCCTCGCGTTTTCCGGACAGGCGTCTGACCGTCTATTTCACGCGGCGACTCGCAACTTCTCGTACTCGGCCTGGACTTCGCGCGGAGGGCGGTAACCCACGGCGGAATGAAGGCGTTTGCGATTGTACCAGAATTCGATGTAGCGGGTGATGTCCTGCCGGGCGGCCTCGCGGGTCAGGTAACTCACACGCGATACGCGCTCGTTCTTCAGGGCGCCGAAGAATGACTCGGCCATGGCGTTGTCGAAACAGATTCCGGTACGTCCGGAGGATCTGCGAAGCCCCAGCCGATCGAGCGCCTTCCCGAACTCGGCTGACATGTAGTTACTTCCGCGGTCGGAGTGGAATATCGCACCCGTGGCGAGCTTCCTGTTCCGTGCCGCGTTACGTATGGCTCTCGATATTAGAGGGGTCTGGTAGTGGTCATCCATCGCGTAACCGATCACTTCCTTTGTGCAGCAGTCGATGACCGTCGCGAGGTACAGCCAGCCTTCCCCGGTGGCGAGTCCCGATACACCTTGTGCCCAGCCAAGTTGACAGCGCCCCGCTGGTAGTCCGGCGCCAGCGCCGTCACTGCAGCCCGTCCCGCCAGGGCGACACCGCCGAGCCCTGCACCGGCACCGGTGAGGGCGCCGTTTCCTGCTCCGCCTCCCGCGCGCGATCACCCGCCGGTCCAGCTCGATCTCTGCGGCCTCCAACACCTCAGCCAACCGCGCGACTTCCTCCCGCAGGCTCTCCACCTGCACCCGGGCAGCCGCCTCCCGCTCCTCCAGCATTCCCAGCACCGACGCCACCGCGCATCCCTCGGACATCAAGCGGACACAAGACGCCGAATCCCTTCCTCACCCCAAGCGAAACCATGCATCAGGGCCCTGCTTTTACCGTGGCTATCGCTGTCCGTCAAGTCGCGAGATTTCGCGGCATGACTGGGCCGATTTCCCGTGACTCCCTTGATGTATGGGTTCATGCCGGATCAGGTGCCGCGCGGCATCATCCGGAAGGCAGCGTTTTACAGAAAGGACTGACTGGCAATGGCGAATCCCGCGACAATAATGGTCTGTAAGAACTGCGGGCATGAGATGTACCGCGATGGCGCATGTGAAGCTTGTGGTTGGCGTATTGGTTGGGTGCCGGTAGCGCAGCACTCTGATGGGACGTCAACGTTTGTGCGCGAACCGAGGCACAAGTTTTTCACTGCTTCAATTCTCTTGACTACACTGGTCGGCGTAATAGCCTTTATTGCCGGCGTAGCGGAAGGAGCGGCAGCAGGCATTATATTCGGCCCGCTTATGGTAATCGCAGGTGTCGCGGCGTGGAAGAAGACACGTCTTGGCAAGCTGTGGCAGGGGCTTCCTCCTGGCGACCGGTGTGCCGCCCTTCCAGGGCTGGCGATTGGAACAGTAATCGCGCTCATGCTGATCCCTGTCACGATTATGATCGTGGCGGTTTTCGCCATGCTTCCGAAAGCGCGCGATCTGTAGTATGGAGATGCCTGCGTAGCCTTCTCTCGGCCTCCATGGTTCCCCTCGGCGTGCTACGCGGCTGAAAGTGATTGCTCAGCCCAGATGGTCTTGCCGGTGGTGGCATGCCGAGTACCCCAGTGCTCGG
>NZ_JAVFVX010000136.1:0-17039 GCF_033441795.1 Streptomyces sp. ADMS
GGTGCCGTTGTCTGACTCATCGAGATCACCGAGTGCCCTTCGCGGCGAACTCGGCAACAGTGTCGACATTGGTCTTGTCGATGAAAGCCGGTCCGGTGAGGACCGGCGCCGTCCCACCGCCACTGACGTTGCCGTTGGTCTTGTACAGCCACAGGGAGTCGACGGCCAGGTAGCCCTGGAGGTAGGGCTGCTGGTCGACCGCGAACGCCACGGTCCCGTCCTGGACGGCCTTCACCAGCTCCTTGTTGAGGTCGAAGGTCGCCAGCTTGGCCTTGCTCCCGGCGTCGGACAACGACTGGACGGCGGTCAGCGCGATCGGGGCGCCGAGGGTGACCACCTGGTCGATCGAGGAGTCCTGCGTGAGTTTCGCGGTGATCGTCGACTTCACGGACGGCATGTCCGTGCCGTTGACGTAGAGCATGTCAGTCTTGCCGCTGAAGCCCTTCTTCAGGCCGGCGCAGCGGGCCTCCAGAGCGACCTGTCCCTGCTCCTGGACGACGCACAGAGCGTGCTTGGCGCCGAGCTGGTTCAGCCGCTCGCCGAAGGCCTGGCCTGCGATGTTCTCATCCTGACCGAAGTACTCCAGCATGCCGAGCTGCTTCCAGTCGTCGACGCCGGAGTTGAAGCCGACGACCGGGATGCCGGCCGCCCCGGCCTTGGCCACCACGTCCTTCATCGCGTCGGGCTTGGCCGCGGTCAGGGCGATGCCGTCGACCTTCTGGTCGATCGCGTTCTGCACCAGGTTGGCCTGGTTCCCGGCGCTGGGGTCGCTGGAGTAGACGAGCTCGATGTTGTCCTTGGCGGCCGCGGCCTGGGCGCCCTTGCGGACCAGGTCCCAGAAGGTGTCACCGGGGGCGGCGTGGGTGACCATCGCGACCGTCATACGGGGCGTGGTCGCCTTCCCCGCCGAGGCGGCGCCTTCGCCCTCCTCGGACTTCTTGCCGCCGGAACTGCTGGAACAGCCTGCGGCGAACAGGGTTCCGGCAAGGACGGTGGCGGTGAGGATGGCGGATCGGTGGTGTCTGTGCATGTCCCTTGCACCTCGCTGTGCGGTTCGAATGGGATCTGTGGCGGCGGGAGCGCGTGTGACGTCGGAGGCCGGTGGTCGATCACCGAGCGGGCGACGGCGCGCGAGTGGTTCGTAGGTGCCGTATGTCGTGGCGCGTCTTGACACGCCTCTTGCGGCAGTCATGGGTGCGGACCACCTGTGTAGCGACTGGAGCGCTTTAGTAGCGCGCTCTAGTTGCAGAGACTATGGAGCCGCTCCGCGGTGATGTCAACAGCTATGTCAGGACGTACCAACAAAGTGTTCGGAATGAAATTGAGTCGCTGACCTGGTCGCAAGGCGAGCGGTACCGACCGGGTAGGGGGCGTCTCGGTGAACCGCGCACCCAACGACGGGAATGGCGAACGAGCTGGTGTTCCCGGCGATGTTCGACAGCACCGGGGTGTCGTTCGTGATCACGTCGGTGCGCCAGGGAACGCCCCGGGAGAACCGGGCCTCCAGGGTGGCTTGGACGCAGTGCTCCCGGGTACCGGCCGGTCGGGTGAGGGCAGCGGCCGGATGGAGGTGCGCAAGGTGGTCGACCTGTCGCCGACCTTCGGCCTCCGTGTCCGCGGCGGCGGCGCAGTGGCCGGCTTCCTCCGCCACGTCATCGACATCGACGGCGTCACCGCGTCCTGAACCGCCTCAGCCCAGGCGCGGGTCCACATGGAACTTGGGCCCGGGACCCGCGCCCGGCGGGCGTTCACCCGCGAGGACGGCGCCGACCTGCTCCAGCCCCACTGTCGCGGCGACGAGCGGCCTCGGATCGACCGAACCCTCGGCGTACGCCCGGATGGTGGCGTCCAGACCGGGGGAGGCGGACAGGACACCGACCGCGGTGACGTCCTTGAGGACGAGGCTGCGGGTGTCTGTGCGGCTCGGTGCACCGGCCAGACCGATGTAGACGACATGACCCGCCGGCTCGACCAGCTCAACTGCCAGATCCGGAAGATGGGCAGCGTTGGAGGCGTCGACGACAGCGTCGTACGGCAGATCCGGGACGGAGTTCTCCCGCCAGGCGTGCTCGAAGCCCAGCTCGCGGGCGAAGGCGAGCGAACCGTCGGTCGCGCCCATCAGGTGGACCTCCGCACCGGCGGCCCGGGCGAACATCGCGACCAGCAGACCGATCGTCCCCGGGCCCAGGACCAACACCCGGTCCCCGGGGCGTAGTTCGGCGGCCCGGGTGGCGCGCAGGGCGTTGCCGCCGGGCTCGACCAGCGCGCCCAGCACCGCGTCGACGGAGTCGGGCAGGACGTGCAACGAGGAGACAGGCACCGCGAGTCGCTCGGCCAGGGCGCCGGCGCGCTCCCCCCGGATGCCGACCTCCTGCCGCCTCTCGCACACGTGCTGATGGCCCCGGCGGCAACGTCGGCAGGTGCCGCAGCCGAGCATGGTGTCGCCCATGACCCGGCGGCCGGTCCACACGGGGTCGACACCGTCGCCCACCGCGGCCACACGTCCCGCCCACTCGTGGCCGAGGCGCATCGGGTAGGAGGAGTGGCCCTGGTGGAGATAGGCCATCGTCCCGGTGTGGAACTCCATGTCGGTGCCGCATACACCGACCCGTTCGACGTCGACGACGACCTCGCCGGGGGCCGCCACCGGGGCGGGGACCTCCTGGACCTCGTACTTCCCGGGGGCCGTCAGGACGAACGCGCGCATCGGACGGCGGGCGCTCACCGCGGGCCGGGTACGTGCCGGCGCTGGCTGCCGAGGCGGGCGACGCCGAACTCCATCGCGTCACCGGGCCGCAGCCGCACCGGCGGAGTGAAGCCCATGCCGACGCCGGGCGGGGTGCCGGTGTTGATCAGGTCGCCCGGCTCCAGGGCGAGGAACTGGCTGAGGTGGTGCACGATGAAGTACGGATCGAAGACCATGGTCCTGGTGTTGGCGTTCTGGCGGCGGGCACCATCGACGTCGAGCCACATGTCGAGCGCGAGGACGTCGTCGATCTCGTCCTCGTCGGTGGTTGCCAGCCAGGGACCCGCCGGGTCGAAGGTCTCGGCGGCGGCCCCCAGCGCCCGGTGCACGGTCGGCTTGGGGCTGCCGATCACCCGGGTCAGCTCCTCCAGACCCACGCCGTCGGGATACCACGCCAGCTCCTTGAGGACTGCGAGCACCCGGTCCGAGCCCACGAGACGTGCGGCGTCACCCTCGCATCCGGCGACTTCCTCGGCCACGGGGGCTGACGAGCCGTCGTGCATACGCCTGTGCTCCATGAGTTCCGCAGAATAGATCAATGTACCAATTGTTGGAAAGTGTCGACGTGGCTTCGCGGCGCACAGTGGTACGAGGGCCAGGGGCGCAACGCCTGCATCCACCGGGCCCGGATGAGCCGGGGCGCACCGGACGACGCCTTCACCGGCCGGCCACAGATCGCCATCGCCGACACCGCCTCGGACCTGACCCCCTGCAACGCGCATTGAACGAGGTGGCGGCCTCGGTCCGCAACAGCGTGTTCGAGGCCGGAGGCACCCCCCTGGACCAGTCGGTGGTGTCGCTCGGCGAGGCACAGGGTGCGGCCCACCGCCATGCTCTGGCGGAACGTCCTGGGCACCGTGAACACCATGCTGATCTTCGTCCCCGGCATGCGTGAGCGCTGCTGGGGCCGCGTGGTCAACTCGCGGGCGTGGCGGGCGTGGCGGGCAAAGACGGCAAGGCGGGCAAGGACGGCAAGGCGGGCAAGGACGGCAACCCCAATCTGTCGCCCCACTCCGCCTCCAAGGGTCACGGTGATCGCCCTGACCAAGTCGGCCGGCGCGGAGCTGTCCACCGGCGGCGTCCTCTCGACGTCGTCGGGCCCCCGCTGTCATCGCCACGCCCATGAACGAGAACACGGCCCCCGAGGTACTGGACCGCCTCACCGGCCTCATCCCGATGCGCCGGATCGGCCGCCCGGAGGAGGCGGCCGACCTGGTCGCCTTCCCCGCCTCCGACCGGGTCGGCTTCTCCATCGGCGCGGTATACGACATCAGCGGCGGACGCGCCACCTGCAGGCGGCCTCGGCAACGGCTTGTGCGGGGGCGGAAAAGTCGTCACACTGGTACCGAACGAATGGTCGGTTGGGGAGCGGGTATCGATGACGACGACACACTCCGCCGCCTCGGACACGGGCGGCGCCGGGCAGCCTGACGAGGGACTGCTGGAGGAGCACTTCGAGGCGACGATCGCGAGGGACCACCGGATCGAGCCGCGCGACTGGATGCCCGAGGGCTACCGGAAGACACTGGTCCGGCAGATCGCCCAGCACGCGCACTCGGAGATCATCGGCATGCAGCCGGAGGGCGAGTGGATCACGCGTGCGCCCTCGCTGCGCCGCAAGGCCATCCTCTTCGCGAAGGTCCAGGACGAGGCCGGGCACGGGCTGTATCTGTACTCGGCCGCCGAGACGCTCGGCGCCGACCGCGCGGACCTCACCGAGCGGCTCATCGAGGGCCGCCAGAAGTACTCGTCGATCTTCAACTACCCGACGCTGAGCTTCGCGGACGTCGGCGTGATCGGCTGGTTCGTGGACGGCGCGGCGATCTGCAACCAGGTGCCCCTGTGCCGGAGTTCGTACGGGCCCTACGCGCGCGCGATGGTGCGGATCTGCAAGGAGGAGTCCTTCCACCAGCGGCAGGGGTACGAGCTGCTGATGACGATGATGCGCGGTACGGAGGAACAGCGCGCCATGGTCCAGGACGCCGTCGACCGCTGGTGGTGGCCCTCCCTGATGATGTTCGGCCCACCGGACGACGCCTCGCCCAACTCCGCCCGGTCCATGGCCTGGAAGATCAAGCGGCACACCAACGACGAACTGCGACAGCGCTTCGTCGACATGACAGTCCCGCAGGCCGACAAGCTCGGTGTGACCCTGCCCGACCCGGACCTGCGCTGGAACGAGGAGCGCGGACACCACGACTTCGGCACCCCGGACTGGGACGAACTGATGCGTGTCATCAAGGGCGGCGGACCGTGCAACGCCGAACGGGTCGCCCGCCGTCGGACCGCTCACGAAGAGGGCGCCTGGGTACGCGAGGCGGCTACCGCGCATGCCGCCAAGCAGCGCGCGCGGGCCGCGAAGGAGGCAGTGGCATGAGCGACGACCCGTCCAACGAGTGGCCGCTGTACGAGGTTTTCGTGCGCGGCAAGCGCGGGCTGAACCACGTACACGTGGGTTCGTTGCACGCGGCCGACGACCGGATGGCGCTCACCCACGCTCGCGACCTCTACACCCGGCGCAACGAAGGCGTGAGCATCTGGGTGGTGCGCTCCGAGCACATCGCGGCCTCCTCGCGCGACGAGAAGGACCCGTTCTTCGCGCCCAGCGCCGACAAGGTCTACCGGCACCCGACCTTCTACGACATCCCCGACGACGTCCCCCACATCTAGCCCGAGGAGAGGAGCAGCAGACATGAGCGACAGCGGCATCGACCACGACGACGACCACGTCTACCTCTCTCTCGCCGAGGGGCACGACGACGGCAGCGACGCCCGCTGGGCCTTCGGCACCGGGTTCGAGGACCCCTTGTACGGCGTCGACACCACCGTGCCCGAGGGCGTCGACGCAGTCGGGCTGGCCGCGACCTGTGTCGAACTCGCCGACGACGCGCTGGTGTCGGCCCAGCGGCTGGCCGAGTGGTGCACCCGCGCCCCCGAGCTGGAGGAGGAGGTCGCCCTCGCCAACATCGGCCTCGACCTGCTCGGCCAGGCCCGTCTGCTGTACGCGCGCGCGGGCCAGGTCGACGGCACCGGGCGTGACGAGGACGCGTACGCCTACTTCCGGGACGCCGGTGACTTCCGCAACGTCCGCCTGGCCGAACTGCCTATAGGGGACTTCGCGTTCTCGATCGTGCGGCTGCTGGTGCTGTCCAGCTGGCGGCTCGCGCACTTCGAACGGCTCGCCGCCCACCGCGATCCGGTGCTCGCCGCGATCGCCGCGAAGGGCGCCAAGGAGCTGACGTACCACCGGCAGTACGCGGCCGAGTGGGCCGTCCGGCTCGGCGACGGCACCGACGAGTCGCACCGGCGGATGCGCACGGCCCTGGACCAGGTCGCCCCGTATCTCGGCGAGTTGTTCACGGCGTACGACGTCCAGGGCGAGGTCGTCGAGGTGTTGCGGCAGGTCACCGCAGCCGCCGGACTGTCCTTGCCGCAGGCTCGCCCGGCGCCCGGCGCCGGGCGCGACGGGCAGCACACCGAGCATCTCGCGCCGCTGCTCGCCGAGTTGCAGAGCGTGGCCCGCGCCCACCCGGAGGCGACATGGTGACCGTGACCGGGATCGAGGACGTCCGGCGTGCCCGGAACATCGCCGAGCGGGTGCCGGACCCCGAGCTGCCCATGCTGACCCTGGCCGACCTCGGCGTCCTGCGCGGCGTGGAGGTGACCGGGGACGGGACGGTGGTGGCGAGCCTGACCCCGACCTACTCGGGCTGCCCGGCGATGGCCGAGATGCGCGCCGCCGTCGCCGCCCGGCTGCGGGCGGCGGGGTACACACGCGTGGTGATCCGTACGGTCCTCGATCCGCCCTGGACCAGCGACTGGATCACCCCGGCGGGCCGCCGCAAGCTCGCCGAACACGGCATCGCCCCGCCCGGCGCCGCCCCCCACGGTCCGGTCGTGCTCTCGCTGATGCCCGTCCACCGCACGGTGCCCTGCCCCCGCTGCGGTGCGGCGGACACAGAGGAGACCTCCCGCTTCGCCGCCACGTCCTGCAAGGCCCTGTGGCGCTGCCGCGCCTGCCGCGAGCCGTTCGAGTACGTCAAGGAGATCTGATGGCCGCGCCCATCTCCCCGCCCAGCGCCCCGGCAGCCGCGCCGGCCCCGGCACGTCGCCGCCCGGTCTTCCACGCCCTGAAGGTCGCCGACGTACGGCGACTGTGTGCGGACGCCGCCTCCGTCGCCTTCGAGGTGCCTGCGGACCTGGCCGCCGAGTACGCTTTCGCGCCGGGCCAGTCGCTCACCCTGCGCCGGGAGTTCGAGGGGCGCGAGGAGCGGCGGTCGTACTCGATCTGCGCCCCCGCCGGCGAACAACCCCGCATCGGTGTACGGGTGGTGCCCGGGGGCCTGTTCTCCTCCTGGCTGGTCGACGAGGTCCGCCCCGGTGAAGTCCTTGACGTGATGACGCCGACCGGCACCTTCACCCCCGACCTGACCGCACCCGGCTGCCACGTCCTGATCGCCGCGGGCTCCGGAATCACCCCGATGATGTCGATCGCCGAGTCGGTCCTGGCCGCCGACGACCGCTCCCAGGTCACCCTCCTGTACGGCAACCGGCGTACGGACACCGTGATGTTCGCCGACGAGCTGGCGGACCTGAAGGATTTGTACCGCACCCGCTTCCAGCTGGGACACGTACTGTCACGTGAACCGCGCGAGGCCGAACTGCTGTCGGGGCGGCTGGACGCCGAACGGCTTGCCGCACTCCTCGCCGGCCTCGTCGACGTCCCGGGCACCGATCACTGGTGGCTGTGCGGCCCGCACGGCATGGTCCGCGACGCCCAGCAGCTGCTAACGGAGCTGGGAGTGCCTGCCTCGCGCGTCCACCAGGAACTCTTCTACGCCGACGACCAGCCCTTCCGCGAGGTCCAGCACACGGACGCGGTGGTGAGGGGCCCGGTGAGCCAGGTCACGATCACCCTCGACGGCCGCTCCACCACGACCGCGCTGTCCCGGGAGTCGACCATCCTGGACGGGGCCGCGCGCTCCCGCCCGGACCTGCCGTTCGCCTGCAAGGGCGGCGTCTGCGGGACCTGCCGTGCACTGGTCACCTCGGGAGAGGCGGACATGCGCCGCAACTACGCCCTCGAACCGGCCGAGGTCACCGCGGGCTACGTCCTGACCTGCCAGTCGTTCCCGGTCTCGGAGGCACTGACGGTCGACTACGACAGCTGAACCGGACGGACGTGCGGGACGTGCTTGAACGTTTCTTCGTTCCGTCGGAGGCGCTTCCGGCGACGGGGTTTGACGGGCCCCGCTTCGGCAACCCGATCGTCGTGAACCCTGCGACTTCGCAAGAGGAGCTCTTCCGGTTCCTGGAGGATCGTTTCGTCTGTGCCCAGGCATGCACCGAGTGCGCGCGGACATGTGCACTGCGCGCGAGCCTCGCGGACCCGGACGGGCCTCCCGGGGAGGCCCTCACGCGCCGCAAGGGCATCCTGTGCGCGGAGGTGTGCGACGCGACGACCCGGCTGCTCTCCGAACAGGGGGACCAGGACGAAGCCACCCTCCGTGTCCAACTGGAGTGGTGCAGCACGGTCTGCCTGGAAGCCGCCCAGGTCTTCGAAGACCACCCCGGCGCCGAGGGCTCGGCGAAGGCATGCCGGGAGTGCGCACAGGCGTGCGCGGACTTCGCCTGGACGCTGGAGGCGCCGGACTCGGGACGCGACGGCGGGTGAGGCACGGCGTTTCGTGAACCCGCCGGTACTCGTCCCGCGCGCTTCCTACTCCTCGTGCGGCGCCCCCAGCCGCCACCCCACCCGTACATTCCAGCGCCCCGCCCGGCCGCTCAACTCCGTTGCCGTCAACGGCGGAACATCGATCCGCCAGAACGCCGACTCCGGCGCCCCCAGAGCCCGTACCGTCGCCGCCCGTACGACCTCCGGCTCGACGACCGCGACGGACCGGCCCGAGACCTGTGCCGCCGTGTCGTCCAGCCAGCGGGCGACCCGGTCGCAGAGCGCGTGGACCGACTCACCGCCGTGCGGAACCGACTGAGGGTCCGTCAGCCACTGGGCCAGCCCCTCCGGATCCTTCTCCGTCACCTCGGTCAGGGTCGCGCCGCGCCAACAGCCCGCGTCCATACCCGCCGGACCCGGCGCCGGACCGGCGTCGAGGCCCAGCGCCAGAGCCGTCTCACGGCAGCGCGCGGTGGGGGAGACCCAGACCCGGGAATCCGGCGGGAGCGCCCCCGCCGCCGCCCGGGCGAGCCGCAGACCCGCCTCGTCCAGGGGGCCGTCGTCGTCGAAACGGGCCTCCCGCAGGGCCGCGCTGAGCGCCGGTGAGATCAACATCACTCGGCTCGTCATCCGGTCTCTCCCGCGCTCATCCTCGCCCCAACGCTGTTGTCATGTACGGAACTTGAGGCGGTGTACGGAGCACCGGCGCGCCGTGCGCCGCCTCATGCGCCCTTGGCCACGCCCCCGCTTCGCGGTACCTTCTCGTCGATATTGACGACGGTTCGACGGAAGCCGGTGGGAATCCGGCACGGTCGCGCCACTGTAAGCCCCGTACGCACCCTCCGGGTGCGGCCCGGGGGCAAGTCAGACCCGTGGCTGTCGTCCTCTGCACCACCGATACGGGACGCGAGTTCCCCCAGGAGGTCCTGCCATGGCACAGTCCGCTCTTCAGCCGACCGCTGCTCCCACTGCCGTACCCGCAAAGCTGCCGATCGGCGCGATCGCCCCCTGGGCGGTCTTCTTCGGCGTGCTGATGCTGGTGCTGCTCTACTTCGTCGGCGCCGAGCAGGGCGCCACCTCCCTGGTCTCCGGCGAGGGCGTGCACGAGTGGGTGCACGACGCCCGTCACCTGCTCGGCTTCCCCTGCCACTGACGACGACAGGGAAACGTACGAGCTCATGAACTCCACAACGGTCAGAAACCTCCTGGTCCGCGGCATGCTCGCGGGCCTCGTCGCGGGTGTGCTCGCCTGGGTCGTCGCCTACTTCCTGGCCGAGCCGCGGGTGAACGAGGCGATCGCCTTCGAGGAGGCGCACACCGCGCACGAGCACGGCGGCGAGGAACTCGTCACCCGCGCGCTGCAGTCCACCGTGGGCCTGGGCACCGGTGTCCTCGTCTACGGCGTCGCGTTCGGTGGCATCGCCGCCCTCGCGTACTGCTTCGCGCTCGGCCGGATCGGCCGCTTCGGGCCGCGCGCGACCGCGCTGCTCCTCGCGGGGGCCGGACTGCTCACCGCGTACATCGTGCCGTTCCTCAAGTACCCCGCCAATCCGCCCGCCGTCGGCGACGCGGACACCCTCAACCAACGCACCGCGCTGTTCTTCCTGATGGTCGCGCTGAGCGTGCTGCTGGCCGTGGGTGCGGTGATCCTGGGCAAGCGCCTCGCGCCCCGCCTGGGCAACTGGAACGCGACCCTCGCCGCGGGTTCCTTCTTCGTCCTGGTCGTCGGACTCGCGTACGCCTTCCTGCCGTCGTTCGGCAACGAGGTCCCGGAGGGCTTCTCCGCGAGCCTGCTGTGGCAGTACCGGGTGGCCACGCTCGCCATCCAGGCGACGATGTGGACCGCGTTCGGCCTGGTCTTCGGGATGATGGCCGAACGGCTGTTGGCCCCGAGGGCGGCGGCGGTCGGGACGATCGGTACCGAGCCGCAGGCAACTCCCGTGGCGCACTGAACAGTTCGCCTCTGCCCTGAGGGGGTCCCGGACGTCCGGGACCCCCTCAGGCACGAGTGTGCGCGTATACGCCGCCATGCGCGCACCACCATTCCCAATTCCTGGAACACGTTCTACCGTGTGCGCCGACAGGTCCGGCCTTGGGGAGCCAGCAGGAGGCGCCGTGCATCTCGAATACACGCCCGAGCAGCAGCAGTTGCGCACCGAACTGCGCACCTACTTCGCCGATCTGGTGCCGGACCGCGCCTACTCGCGCTTCAGTGACCCGGTCGCGCAGAAACGCTTCTACCGCGAAACCATCCGCCGTCTCGGCGCCGACCGCTGGCTCGGCGTCGGCTGGCCGCAGGAGTACGGGGGACGGGGGCTGAGCCCCATGGAACAGTTCATCTTCTTCGACGAGGCGGCCCAGGCGGGCGTGCCGCTGCCGCTCATGGCGCTCAACACCGTCGGCCCGACGATCATGCGGTACGGCAACGAGGAGCAGAAGTCGTACTTCCTGCCGAAGATCCTCGCCGGCGAGATCGACTTCGCGATCGGCTACAGCGAGCCGGATGCGGGCACGGACCTGGCCGCCCTGAAGACGCGTGCGGTACGGGACGGCGACGAGGCCACCGGCCACTACACGGTCAACGGCCAGAAGATCTGGACGACGAACGGTGACACGGCGGACTGGGTGTGGCTGGCCGTGCGCACGGACCCGGAGGCCCCGCCGCACAAGGGCATCACCATGCTCCTCATGCCGACCACCGCCCCCGGTTACTCCTGCACCCTGATCCGTACCCTCGCCTCGCACGACACCACCGCCAGCTACTACGAGAACGTCCGCGTCCCCGTCGCCCACCGCGTGGGCGAGGAGAACCAGGGCTGGCGGCTGATCACCAACCAGCTCAACCACGAGCGCGTCACCCTCGCCGCCCATGGCACGATGGCCATCCGCTCCCTGCACGACGTACAGCGCTGGGCGATGGAGACCAAGCTCGCCGACGGCCGCCGCGTCATCGACCTGCCGTGGGTCCGCCGCCGTCTCGCCCAGACCCACACCAAGCTCGACGCGATGAAACTCCTCAACTGGCAGATGGTGAATGCCGTCCAGGAAGGCACCCTCACCCCCCAGGACGCCTCCGCGGTCAAGGTGTACGGTTCCGAGGCCCGCCGCGAGGCCTATGCCTGGCTCCTGGAGATCGTCGCCGCCCCGGGCGCGCTGAAGGAGGGCTCGGCCGGTGAGGTGCTCCACGGTGAACTGGAGCGCGGCTACCGCTCAGCGGTGATCTTCACCTTCGGGGGCGGCAACAACGAGATCCAGCGGGAGATCATCTCGTGGATCGGGCTGGGGATGCCGAGGGTGCGGCGCTGAGGTGCTGTGACCACAGACGTTAGTTGTCACATACCGAGGATAGTTGGCACGATGATCAATCGAGCCCTCCGGTGTGTTCCAGGCCTCGCCGATCAGGTCTTGATGGCTTCGCCCAGCTTGATCTGCAAGTGAGTCGCGCCGATCTCGCGCAGCAGCGGTGGTGGTGCTCCACCACGTGTTTGGAGACGTCGATGCGGAGCGGGTTCAGTTCCGCGCTCAGGGCTTCGTGGCCGGTCATCTCTAGCAGTCCGCTCGGCTCTGGTTCGAGGCGGCGTTCGTATCCATATGCAGTTGGCCCATTACGTGGATCGGGTGCGGGAGGTCTGGTGGGGTGCGGCGACCTGCAGCATCAGGTCGCGGTGCGTGAGGTGATCGTCGTGGAGGGCGTTCAGGGCCTTTATTTCCACGACACGTTTGGCGACCGGTCTGCTGGGATGTAACGGGTCGAGCCTGGGCCGGTCGCCTCAGCGCTCGGGATTCACGCCGGCGTCGAATCGGTCGGTTGCCCGCTGATCCTGATTTGCCGTCGGCAGTAGCTCCCATTGCAGATCTCCTGAGGCGAGGGCCATGGTCCAGGAGGCGAGGAATGTCACCAATTGGTCGAGCGCAGGGAACAGAGCCTCAGGAACGAGTCCACACTCACGCGCAATCCGGTCCACGTCGGCGCACCCGCGACCGGTTGATAAGTCGGTGTGCGCAGCAAGGCAGAGGGCGGTCAGCCGCAGGGGCGGGTCGCCGTTGCCCACGCAGCCACCTCTTGCCATACGCAGCGCCCAGTCGGCAGCGCTCCTGCGGTCTGGGCGTGCGGGACGCTGGCTCGGTTGCGCTGCGCTCCGAAATCCTCGATATGCTGGATCGTTACTTCGGGGGGCCTACGGAGTGGCGAAGTGGTCAGCAAGGCCGTCCCCCGGTCACTCGCGATGCTCCGCGACAGCACCTTCACCCCAGCCGTCGGCCGCAGTCACCTGAGCAGAGCTCCGCGAGGAGAACGACTCGATCAGCCTCGACGACGAAGCCGAGCACCGGAGACCCTAGTCCCCCTCCCGGTCCATCAACACCGGCTTGCCCACCCGTTTCCCTTAACCGAAGACATAGGGGCACCCCCCTGTTGTTGCCGAGCTGGTGAGTCAGTTGCTCGTGCCGGGTGCGGTGAGTGAGGTGAGGGTGGCGTCGAGGCGGCGGGTGGCCTCTTCGACGACCGGGCGCAGCGCGTCGAGTTCCGTGAGCGCGATCATCGTGTTCGGGTCGAGGACCTGTACGGCGGTGCGGTCGCCGTCGCGGCGGACGACGACGTTGCACGGCAGGAGCAGGCCGATCGAGCGGTCGGTGTCCAGGGCGCGGTGGGCCAGTGACGGGTTGCAGGCGCCGAGGATGACGTAGTCCTCCATGTCGTGGTCGAGCTTGGCCTTGAGTGTGGCGGTGACGTCGATCTCGGTGAGGATGCCGAACCCTTGCTCCGCGAGGGCGTCGCGGGTGCGGGCGACGGCGGTGGCGAAATCGGTGTCGAGCTGCACGGTCCGGTCGTAGCGCATGGCGTCGGCCTTTCTCGTCGTCGCATGGGCTGGACGGGTGTCCGGCCGTGTGCGAGGTGCGCATGGGGTGTTTCTGGGCTTTTCCCGCCCTGAAAAATACCCCCCCGGGTACTCATGCTACCGTCGATGACATACCCCCCGGGGTAATTCTTCACTGGAAGGGAGTACCTCCGTGTTCTTCGTCGACACGATCGAGGTGTCAGGGCTCGGCAACCGGAGCTATCTCGCGGGCGGTGAGGAGACCGCGGTGGCGGTCGACCCACCGCGCGACATCGACAGAGTGATCGCGGCCGCTGCTCGGCGCGGGGTGCGGATCTCCCATGTCGTCGAGACTCACGTCCACAACGACTACGTCACCGGTGGACTGGAGCTAGCCCGGGTCACCGGCGCCGACTACCTCGTACCCGCCGACGCCCGCGTCTCCTTCGAGCGCGTACCGGTGCACGACGGCGACCGGGCGGGCATCGACGGCGACGCCGGCCTGACCCTGCGCGCGCTGGCCACGCCCGGTCACACTCCGCACCACACCTCCTACGTGCTGGAGGAGAACGGCACGGCGGTCGTGGTGTTCACCGGCGGTTCGCTGCTGATCGGCACCGTCGGCAGACCGGATCTCGTCGAGCCACGGCTGACCGAACACCTCGCCCGAGCGCAGCATGCCTCAGCGAACCGGCTCGCCGCCGAGCTGCCCGAGGAGGCGACGGTGTTCCCCACGCATGGCTTCGGCAGCTTCTGTTCGTCATCCCAGGCGGAGGGCAGTGCCACGACCATCGGCAAGGAGAAGGTGTCCAACGAGGCCCTCACCCGGGACGTGGACACCTTCGTCGCCGACCTGCTGGCCGGGCTGGACGACATCCCCGCCTACTACACGCACATGGGCCCGGCCAACGCGGCCGGGCCCGCGCCCGTCGACCTCACCCCGCCCGCCGTCGCCGACGTGGACGAGATCGCCGCCCGGCTGGCCGCGGGGGAGTGGGTGGTGGACCTGCGTAATCGCGTCGCCTTCGCCGCGGGACACGTCTCCGGCTCGTTCAACTTCGAGGCCGAGGGGCAGCTCGCCACGTATCTCGCCTGGCTGATCCCGTGGGGCAGGCCGGTGACCCTGCTCGCGGAGTCCGCCGAGCAACTCGCCGTCGCCCAGCGCGAGCTGGTCCGCGTGGGTATCGACCGGCTGGCCGCCGCGGCCATGGGGGAGCCGTCGGCTTGGGTGCGCCAGGGTGAGGCACCGGTCTCCTTCCCGCGGGCGACATTCGTCGACCTCGCGAGCCGGCACCCGGCGGAGGGCGTCGTCGTCCTCGACGTCAGGCGTGCTACGGAGCGTGCTGACGCGCACATTGAGGGCTCGGTCCACATACCGGTTCACACCTTGCATCGCCGCCTCCGTGAGGTCCCCGAGGGCGAGGTGTGGGTGCACTGCGCGGGCGGCATGCGAGCAGCCATCGCCGCCTCCCTGCTGGACGCCGTCGGACGCGACGTCGTCGCCGTCGACGACTCCTTCGATGAGGCCGAGAAGGCCGGGCTCACCGTCCGGAACTCCTGACGGGCGCGGGCGCCGCACAGGCCGGCCCTCAGCCGATCCGCCGTACCGAGATGGGAATCAGGAGCGAGAACCAGAAATGAGCATGTTCCGACGAGGTCAGGGAGTCCATGGCCGGGTGACCGTGGCGGAAGCGGCCACGCGCACCGGCCACGGCGGCGCTGCCGACAGCGGAGGTGACGCCGTGCTGCTGGACGTGCGCGAGCCGTACGAGTGGCAGGCGGGGCATGCGCCCCGAGCCGTGCACCTGCCGCTGTCCGCGCTGGCCGCCGGGGCTGGGCTGCCCGCTCACGCGCAGGCGAGGCCCCTGATCGTGATCTGCCGCTCCGGTAACCGTTCCCGGCAGGCCGCCGAGCTGCTGGCGACCCGCGGCACGGCGGCCGTGGACGTGATCGGCGGGATGCGCGACTGGGCGGGAGCGGGTCTGCCCGTGGTGGACATAAGTGGCGGAAACGGCACCGTCGCGTGAGCGCTCTCATCGTCGCCCTGGCCGCCGGGGCCGTGATAGGTCTGGCGCTCGGCGCGCTCGGAGGCGGCGGGAGTGTGCTGGCTGTCCCCGCCCTGATCTACCTGCTCGGCTTCAGCCCGGTGGGGGCCACGACCGCGAGCCTGGTCATCGTCACCCTGACATCGGCCACTGCCCTGTCCGCGCACGCGCGCGACGGTCACGTGCGCTGGAGGACAGGGCTTCTGTTCGCGGCAGCCGGGATCGGCCCGGCGATGCTGGGCGGCGCGCTCGCCGCCCGTGTCCCGGCGGCCGCGCTGACGGCAGCCTTCGCCGTGCTCGCGGGAGCAGCGGCCCTGCGCATGCTGCGGTCCAGGCCTGCGGAGGGTGCCGTGCCCGCGCGGCCGGTGCGGGCCGCGGGGGCAGGTGCCGGACTCGGCGCGGTTACCGGCGTTCTCGGGGTCGGCGGCGGCTTCCTCGCAGTACCGGCGCTGGTGGGCGTGCTCGGCATGCGGATGCGGAACGCGGTGGGTACCAGCCTGCTGGTCATCACCGTCAACTCGCTGGCCGCGCTGGCGACGCGCGCCGGTACGGTCGAGCGACTGGACTGGGCGGTCGTCGGCCCGTTCGTCGGCACCGCGATCCTCGGCGCGTGGGACGGGAAGCGGCTGACCGCGAAGGTCTCCGGGTACACGCTTCAGCGGGTCTTCGCCGGGGTGCTGTTGGCGGTGGCGGCCTTCATGCTGATCGACGCGGCGCTGTGACGGTCGCGGCGACGCAAGCGCTCACGCCAGCGACAGGAACAGCTTCTCCAGCCGGGCGCGCATCGCGTCCGTGTCCTCACCGTTCCTCCGCCCGGAGTCGACGTCCGCAATGCACTGCTGCAGTCCGGTCGCGATGATCGCGAAACCGGCGCGGTCGAGCGCTCGGGAGGCCGCGGCGAGCTGCGTGACGACGTCCTCGCAGTCACGTCCCTCCTCGATCATCCGGATCACACCGGAGATCTGACCCTGCGCGCGGCGCAACCGGTTCAGCACGGCCTTCAGGTCCGCGCCCTCAAGCTCCAGCTCCACGATCACTCCTCAAGAAATACCCCTAGGGGTACTGTACGTCCCGGCCCGGGACGGCGTCGACCAGCAAAGGATCACATCTGCCATGACCAACACCCCCGTCACCCTCGGTGCCGGCCAGGCCCGCACCCGGCTGCACGAGCTCACCGTCATCGACGTGCGCACGCCCGCCGAGTACGCCTCCGGCCACCTGCCCGGAGCCCTGAACATCCCCCTTGACCACATCCGGAGCGCCCTGCCGGAGATCCGGCACGCCGCCGAACGCGGAGACGTCCTTCTCGTGTGCGCCTCCGGCGCCCGCTCCGAGAACGCCTGCGAGCTGCTGGCCGAGCAGGGCGTCACCACCGCCACCCTCGCCGGCGGCACCGGGGCCTGGGCCGCCGAGGGGCACGACCTGCACACACCGGCCGCCTGCGACACGCGGGCGGGCTGGAGCTTGGAACGCCAGTTGCAGTTCTTGGTGTTCACCGTCATCGCTACAGTCACCGTGCTGTTCGTGCGCCCCATTGCGCTCCGCCACGTCCTCCAGCCCCAAGCGGAGCGGTTCGGCGTGGACGCGCTGGTCGGCAGGGCTGCCTAATGTCGTCTCGGAGGTGACGGGCCTGGGCGGCAGGGTCCGCATCGACGGTGAGGAGTGGACAGCCCGCGCCTACGACGAGACGCTGGTGATTCCTCCTGGAAAGACCGTCGACGTCATGGAGATCAGCGGCGCCACCGCGATCGTCTACC
>NZ_JAVFVX010000137.1:0-16996 GCF_033441795.1 Streptomyces sp. ADMS
ATCGCCGCATCGGCGCGGTTCGGGGCCGCGCATGGCGCTGACGGCCGGTCAGCCGTCGCGAGACCCGGGAGCCGTGTCCCATGAGGTGGCCGACGCGCGGTTTACCGGAACGCGTCGAGCAAGGTCGCTTGCACCACGAAGCGGGACACGACCCCATCCGCGGGACAGGGCGGGACGGCGGGCACCGCCGGATGCGGCTGATCCGCGGTGTCAAAGCGTGCTGACCCTCCACCCTCGGTCTGGCAGGCCCCGCCAGAGGTCCTCGGCAATGGCGGCCATGCCGCTTCACGGCCCAGGGAAGCTGCCCGCCAACCCCACCCGCCCCGCCCACTATCCTGGAAGGTCGATCCACCCCCGCGTCAGGAGAAAAATGGCCGTCAACCTCGTCAATGTCGAGAACGTCAGCAAGGTGTACGGGACCCGTGCCCTGCTCGACGGGATCTCGCTCGGGGTGTCCGAGGGGGACCGGATCGGGGTCGTGGGTCGTAACGGCGACGGTAAGACCACCCTCATCCGGATGCTCGCCAAGCTGGAGGAGGCCGACACCGGACGTGTCACCCACTCCGGCGGCCTGCGTCTCGGCGTGCTCACCCAGCACGACTCCCTCGACCCCACCGCCACCGTCCGCCACGAGGTCATCCGGGACATGGCGGACCACGAATGGGCCGGAAACTCCAAGGTCAGGGACGTCCTCACCGGGCTCTTCGGCGGGCTCGACCTGCCCGGGTTCCCGCAGGGCCTCGACACCGTCATCGGGCCGCTCTCCGGTGGTGAGCGGCGTCGGATCGCGCTCGCCAAGCTGCTCATCGACGAGCCCGATCTGATCGTTCTCGACGAGCCCACCAACCACCTCGACGTCGAGGGCATCTCCTGGCTCGCCCGGCATCTGCGCGAGCGCCGCTCCGCGCTCGTCTGCGTCACCCACGACCGCTGGTTCCTCGACCAGGTCTGCACCCGCATGTGGGACGTGCAGAAGGGCGATGTGTACGAGTACGAGGGTGGGTATTCCGACTACGTCTTCGCCCGCGCCGAGCGTGAGCGCATCGCCGCCACCGAGGAGGTCAAGCGGCAGAACCTCGTCCGCAAGGAGCTGGCCTGGCTGCGGCGCGGGGCGCCCGCCCGTACCTCCAAGCCGCGCTTCCGCGTCGAGGCCGCCAACGAGCTGATCGCCGACGTACCGCCGCCCCGGGACAGCAGCGAGCTCATGAAGTTCGCCTCGACCCGGCTGGGCAAGACCGTGTTCGATCTTGAAGACGTGACCGTTCAGGCCGGGCCCAAGGTGCTCCTCAAGCACCTCACCTGGCAGCTCGGCCCCGGTGACCGCATCGGGCTCGTCGGGGTGAACGGCGCCGGCAAGACCTCCCTTCTCCGTGCCATGGCCGAGGCCGCCCGCAGCGACGGCGAGAAGCAGCCCGCCGCCGGGCGGGTCGCCGTCGGGAAGACCGTCAAGCTCGCCTATCTCTCCCAGGAGGTCGCCGAACTCGACCCGCACCTGCGCGTGCTGGAGGCCGTCCAGCAGATCCGCGACCGGGTCGACCTCGGCAAGGGGCGCGAGCTGACCGCCGGACAGCTGTGCGAGACGTTCGGGTTCGGCAAGGAGAAGCAGTGGACCCCGGTGGGGGACCTGAGCGGTGGTGAGCGGCGCAGGCTCCAGATTCTGCGGCTTCTCATGGACGAGCCCAACGTCCTCTTCCTCGACGAGCCCACCAACGACCTCGACATCGAGACCCTCACCCAGCTCGAAGACCTGCTCGACGGCTGGCCCGGCTCCATGGTCGTCATCTCCCACGACCGCTTCTTCGTCGAGCGGACCACCGACCGTGTCTTCGCCCTCCTCGGCGACGCCACCCTCCGTATGCTGCCGCGCGGCATCGACGAGTACCTGGAGCGGCGCCGGCGGATGGAGGAGGCTGCCGCGGCCGCGATCCAGGCCGCCCCCGCCGCAGGCAAGGCCGTCACCGAGAAGAGCGCCGCCGGTGTCCGTGCCGCCAAGAAGGAGCTGCAGAAGATCGAGCGGCAGCTGGACAAGCTCTCCGAGCGCGAGAACAAGCTGCACACCCAGATCGCCGACAACGCCACCGACTTCGAGAAGGTCGCCAAGCTCGACACGGAACTGCGCGAACTCTCCGGCGAACGCGACGACTTGGAACTGCGGTGGCTGGAACTCGCGGACGAGGCATAGCCGAACGCGGGCGAGGAACAGCCGTACGCGGACGAGGCGCAGCCGTGCGCGGGAGAGGCGTGAAGCTCGCAGACATGGCGTGAAGAGCACGTGAACGCGCATAACGGCGGTGTCACGGGCCGGTTCGCCCTTGGGAACAGAGGTGGGCAGGGGGGGATGCAGCCCAGTACGGGACAGCCGCGGAGTGGTAGAAAGAGCCCTCTGAGAACTCCCTGAGTGTGTTTCCGGATGCCTTTCCGAGTGCGTCCGCGCACCGTTGCGCACCTCAGGGTGTGGCTAAAAATCAGCTGAAGGGGGAACGTGCTGATGACCCAGCCGCCCAGCCAACCACCGCAGGAGCCGTCCCAGGGCGGCTTCGGACCGCCGCCGGAGACACCGCAGGGTGCTCCGCAGGCAGTGCCGTACGGGGCTCCGCCGCCCCCGCAGGGTGCGCCGCCCCTGCCACCGGCCCCTCCCCAGCCGGGGTACGGATACCCGCAGCAGCCCGGCCCCTACGCCCAGCCGGGCCCGTACGGCGCCCAGCCCGGTCCCTACGCCCAACAGCCCCCGGCGTACGGGGCGGCCGCGCCCGGATACGGCTACCCCGGCCAGCAGCCCCCGCATTTCCCGGGCGCCCCTGTACCCCCGCCCCCGCCGGGCGGAGGTGCCCGCAACCCCTTCAAGGGGCGCCCCGCGCTGACGATCGGGGCGGCCGTCGCCGCGCTGCTCGTCATCGGGGGCACGGTGTTCGCCGTGACCGCCGGCGGTGACGGCGACGACAAGAAGCCCGCGGCGGGCGGCCCCGAACTCTCCGCTTCCCCCTCCGACCCCGCCGACTCCGGCGACGACAGCGGCGACGACGGCGACGACGGTGGCGGCGGTGTCGCCGGCGCCGATCCCGACAACCTCAACGAGGGGCGCCAGGCCGACGAGGCGAAGGTGCTCTGGTCCAAGGACGCGCCGGACGCGCCCGCCTCCGGTGCCGAGGCCGGCGGCATGTGGATCACCGACAAGGTGGCCGTGAAAGCGGCGTACAAGGAGGTGTTCGCGTTCCGTGTCGGGGACGGGAACACGGCCTGGGGGCCGATCGCCTTCCCGCAGAAGATCTGTGCCGTCACTCCGCAGAAGTCTGCCGACGACAAGATCGTGGTCGCCTATATGAACGGCGCCAGCGATCGGGCCAAGTGCAACCAGCTCCAGCTGCTCGACCTGAACACGGGTGCCAAGGGCTGGGTCGGTGAGGTCGCCGACGGGGGGCTGTTCGACAGCTCGCTCAGCCTCGAGCTGACGATCACCAAGGAGACGCTGATGGTCGGGCGCTCGCAGTCCGGCACGGCGTACGACCTGAACACCGGCGCCAAGCTGTTCGACAAGGTGAAGTACGGGGCCGCCTGCTTCCCCGCCGGCTTCGCGGGCGGCGCCAGGCTGATCGTCGTGTCGTCCTGCGGGGCCGCCACCTCCACCGAGCACGACGAGGTGCAGGAGCTGGACCCGAAGACCGGAGCGGCCAGGTGGACCCGGCCGATTCCGAAGGGCTGGAGGGTCGGGCGTACGTACTCCGTCGATCCTGTCGTCCTGTACCTCACCGACAAGGACAAGAAGTCGTGGAACATCTCCACGCTCAAGGCCGACGGCAACTTCCGTTCCGAGGTCTCTGTCGACGAGTCCTTCGCACCCGTGTGCGGCTGGGCGATTCTCGAACGCGACCTCCAGGGCTGCCAGGGCGTCGCCAACGACGCCGAGACCCTCTATCTGCCGACCGAGGCCACAACCGGCGCCAACGAGATCGTCGCGCTCAACCTGGCCACCGGTAAGGAGAAGTGGCGGGTCAAGTCCCCCGCCGACGAGTCCATGCTGCCGCTGAAGGTCGAGGGCGGCCGGCTCATCGCCTACGTCGAGCCGTCGTACGACGCCGGCGGCCAGGTCGTGTCGATCCCCGTCACCGGCAGCAGCCACACCCCGACGACGCTGCTGAAGAACCCGGCGTCCGCCGCCGACGTCGAGAACAGTTTCTACTCCAAGGCGTACGACTGGGCCGACGGCCGCTTCTACCTCTCCAGCACCCGGCTGAGCGGCAGGGACGAACTGAAGGAGAAGCTGATGCTCGCCTACGGCAAGTAGGACGCACTCTCCCTCGCTCTCTCCTCTCTCCCCTCTCTCCGCTCTTGAGGTACCCACGTCATGACCCAGCCGCCGCCCCCGCCCCCGCCCAACCAGCCTCCGTCGCCGCCTCCGGGCTACGGCTATCCCCAGGGCCCGAACCCGTACGCCCAGCAGCCCCCGCCCCAGCCCCCGTACGGTCCCGGTTACGGCTATCCGCAGCAGCCGCAGCCCGCCTACCCGGCCCAGCCATCCGCCCCCAGGCGGAAGTTGAACGCACAGGCGGTCATCATCGTCTCCGCCGTCGCCGCGATCGCGCTGATCATCGGCGGCGGTGTCTGGTACTCCTCCTCCAAGGACGTTTCGGCCGACGACAAGGCGAGCGACAAGAACAACTCCTCGGAGACGACGGGCGGTACCGGCGGCACCGGCGATACCGGCGGAAGCGCGGAGAAGGCACCCGCCGACACCGCCTCCAAGGTCCTCTTCCAGGTCCCCGAGCCCGTCATCGGCGCCGACGAGAACAGCGCCACCGTCGTCGGGTCCTGGCTCACCGACACGGTGTACGCCAAGAGCGGCCGCGCCGAGATCGTCGGGTACGACCCCGTCAAGGGCACCAAGCTCTGGACGGTCCCGCTGCCCGGCCCGGTGTGCGAGGCCAGCCGCCACACCACCGCCGGCCACCAGACGGCGATCGTGTACGAACCCGCCATGCCGACCAAGGACAAGCCCTCCCACGGCTGCAGCCAGGTCGCGGCGATCGACCTCGACGCGGGCAAGAAGCTGTGGACAAGGACGGTCAAGTCCGGCGACCAGTTGATCAGCCTCAACAACGTGACGATCAGCGCGAGCACGGTCGCCGTGGGCAGCACCAACGGCGGCGCCGCGTTCGACATCACCGGCAAGTCCCTGTGGGCCCCGAAGCGGGCCGACACCTGCTACGACGCGGGCTACGGCGGCGGCGAGAAACTGGTCGCGGTGCGCAAGTGCGGCACGTACGGCGCCCGGAAGCTGAGCATCCAGACCATCGACCCGGTCTCCGGCAAGGTGCTCTCCGACTACGCGATGGCCAAGGGCATCGAGGACGCCAGCATCGTGTCGACGAACCCGCTGGTCGTGGCCGCCGACGTCAACCGCTCCGCCGGCGACGGCAGCGGCATCTCGGACTTCTTCTCCATCGACAACAAGACCGGACAGCTGCGTACGAAGATCTCGGCGCCCGGCGACAAGTACGCGGCCGAGTGCGAGGGCATCACCAGGACCGAGTACTGCACCAAGCTGGCCGTCGGCAACGACAGGCTGTACCTCCCGACCGAGAGCCACGACGGCACCGGCGAGTACAGCAGGACCAACGAGATCGTCGCCTTCGACCTCGCCACCGGCAAGCAGAACGGGCAGCGCGCGGATGCCGGCGACGGCTACACGATCTCCCCGCTGCGCATGGACGGCGGCAACGTGATCGCGTACAAGCGCCCGCCCTACGACAAGGGCGGCCAGGTCGTCAGCATCGACGGCAACTCCTTCGCACAGACGAAGCTGATGGAGAACCCGGCGACGAAGGCGGTGCGCGATGTCGAGTTCAGCATGCAGCCCGATTTCGCCGAGATCATCTATGCCGACGGCCGCCTCTACATGGCCCAGGTCTACGCCCGCAAGCCCTCCGCCGCACAGGAGACGAGGTACCTGGCGATCGCGTACAGCACGAACTGAGCCCGTATCGCCCTTCCGGGCTGCGCGAATGTACGGCCCCGTCCCTGCTCAGGGGCGGGGCCGTGCACGTACTACTCATCACCCTCGAATGAGAGGATTTTCGGCGATCCGGGGCACTTCTCTCCAGTAGGGGAAGCGCAACGTCGAACAAGCGTGTAGCTTCCGGGGGCATGAGAAGCGGGGGGAGCCGGGGGGCTCCCGTCCGTGGGGACCAATGGGCATCCAGAAGGGACAGCCATTGGGGGGACTGGGGGGTGGCTCGATGGGAGTTCGGCTGATGGTGGTCGACGACCACCGACTGCTCGCCGAGGCGCTTGCCTCGGCGTTGAAACTGCGGGGGCACCGGGTGCTCGCCGCGGCGGCGCCCGCCGCGGGCGCGGCGGAACTGGTGATCACGCGTGCGCCGGAGGTGTGCCTGCTGGGCACGGCGACACCGGCCGAGCCGGGCATGTTCGACCCGGTGGTGCGGATCAAGCGCGAGCGTCCGCAGGTGGCGGTCCTGGTGCTGGGTCCGGTGCCCAGCCCGCGCGGTATCGCCGCCGCCTTCGCCGCGGGGGCTTCCGGGTACGTACGTCACGACGAGCGCATAGAAGGCGTCGAACGCGCCATTATGAAGGCGAGGGCGGGCGAGGCGGCGGTCGCTCCGCAGCTGCTCCAGGGAGCGTTCAGCGAACTCCTCAACCCCGTCGCCCAGCCCGACGACGAGGGCCAGCGTCTCCTTCAGATGCTCACGCCGAGGGAGGTCGAGGTCCTGGTCCGGGTCGCCGACGGCGAGGACACCCGGCTGATCGCGGCCGGCATGGGGATCGCGCCCAGTACGGCCCGTACGCATGTGCAGCGGGTGCTGATGAAACTGGGGGTGGGGTCCAGGCTGGAGGCGGCGGCGCTGGCGGCCCGTACGGGGCTGCTGGACCGGGCGGGTCCGGTGCGGCAGCATCCTCCGCACTCGCCTCCGGGACCGGACTTCTGACCGGACACCGACGTTTGCCTTTCTGCCCGAGACTGCGGAGCCGGAGTTCCCGTGAACTCCGGCTCCGCTGGCGTTTCACGGCTCGCCCGGGGATTCCTATGGTTGTGGATTTATGATTTGATGTGTTCGGTTCTGTTTGAAGCGTGTCTTGGCTTGTACTGGCTGGTTCTGGCCGGTTCTGGTGTGGATGGAGAGTCCGGCGTGAAGAAGACCTCGACGAGGCTCGCCGACGGTCGTGAGCTCATCTACTACGACCTGCGCGACGACGCGGTGCGCGACGCGGTGGACCGGCGCCCCCTGGAGCGCACGGTCACCACGTCACAGGTGCGCCGGGACCCGCTGCTCGGCGACGCGGTGGCGATCGCCTCGCACCGCCAGGGCCGCACATACCACCCCCCGGCCGACGAATGCCCGCTGTGCCCCTCCGAGGGTGACCGGCTGAGCGAGATCCCGGACTCGTCGTACGACGTCGCCGTCTTCGAGAACCGTTTCCCCTCCCTGGCCGGCGATGCCGGGCGCTGCGAGGTGGTCTGCTTCACCTCCGACCACAACGCGTCCTTCGCCGACCTCACGGAGGAGCAGACGCGGCTGGTCCTGGAGGCATGGACCGACCGGACGTCGGAGCTGTCGCACCTCCCCTCCGTCGAGCAGGTGTTCTGCTTCGAGAACCGCGGCGCCGAGATCGGCGTCACCCTCGGCCATCCCCACGGCCAGATCTACGCGTATCCCTTCACCACTCCGCGTACGGCCCTGATGCTCCGCTCGGTGGCCGCGCACAAGGAGGCGACGGGCGGCGGCAACCTCTTCGACGAGATCCTGGAGGAGGAACTCGCGGGCGAGCGGCTCGTGCTGGCCACCGACCACTGGGCCGCCTTCGTGCCGTACGCCGCCCACTGGCCCTACGAGGTGCACCTGTACCCGCGCCGCCGGGTGCCGGACCTGCTGGGGCTCGACGAGGACGCCCGCACAGAGTTCCCCCAGGTCTACCTGGAACTCTTGAGGCGCTTCGACCGGATCTTCGGTGAAGGGGAACCCTCGACGCCGTACATCGCGGCCTGGCACCAGGCGCCGTTCGGCACGCTGGAGGAGTTCGAGGGAGTCAACCGCGACGACTTCGCGCTCCACCTCGAGCTTTTCACCATTCGCCGTACTTCCGGCAAGCTGAAGTTCCTCGCGGGCTCCGAGTCGGGGATGAGCGTGTTCATCAACGACATCCAGCCGGAATCCGCGGCCCAGCGACTGCGAGAGGTAGCGAGTTGATGAGCGGTAAGTACCTGGTCACCGGCGGTGCGGGCTATGTCGGCGGGGTGGTCGCCCAGCACCTGCTGGAGGCCGGCCACGAGGTCGTCGTCCTCGACAACCTCTCGACGGGCTTCCGGGAGGGCGTCCCGGCAGGTGCCACGTTCGTGGAGGGCGACATCAAGGACGCGGCCAAGTGGCTGGACTCCTCGTTCGACGGGGTCCTCCACTTCGCGGCCTCCTCCCAGGTCGGCGAGTCGGTCGTCAAGCCCGAGAAGTACTGGGACAACAACGTCGGCGGCTCGATGGCGCTGCTCGCGGCGATGCGCGAGGCGGGCGTACGCAAGCTGGTCTTCTCGTCCACGGCGGCGACGTACGGCGAGCCGGAGACGACCCCGATCGTCGAGACGGACCGCACGTCCCCGACGAACCCCTACGGGGCCTCGAAGCTGGCCGTCGACCACATGATCACGAGCGAGGCGACGGCCCACGGCCTCGCGGCGGTCTCGCTCCGCTACTTCAACGTGGCGGGCGCCTACGCCACCCAGGGCGAGCGCCACGACCCCGAGTCCCACCTGATCCCCCTCGTCCTCCAGGTCGCCCAGGGCAGGCGGGACGCGATCTCGGTCTACGGCGAGGACTACCCGACAGCGGACGGCACCTGCGTACGGGACTACATCCACGTCGCCGACCTGGCGGACGCCCACCTGCTGGCCCTCAAGGCCGCGGCAGCGGGCGAACACCTCATCTGCAACCTCGGCAACGGCGAGGGCTTCTCCGTCCGCGAGGTGATCGAGACGGTGCGCCGGGTCACCGGACACCCGATCCCGGAGGTCGTGGCCCCGCGCCGGGGCGGCGACCCGGCGGTCCTGGTCGCCTCCGCGGAGCGGGCCCGGACCCGCCTCGGCTGGAACCCGACCCGTTCCGACCTGGCGGAAATCGTCGCGGACGCGTGGGAGTTCGCGCAGCGGCACAGCAAGTAGCAGGCCCGGAACATACGAAAGGTCAGAGGTAGAGGGCATGACGACAGTGGATGTCGCCGAAGCGTTCGAGGGGTTGTACGGGTCTGCGCCGGAGGGAGTGTGGGCGGCGCCGGGCCGGGTCAACCTGATCGGCGAGCACACCGACTACAACGACGGCTTCGTCATGCCCTTCGCCCTGCCGCACACGGCGGTGGCAGCGGTCTCCCGCCGCACGGACGGCGTTCTGCGCCTGCACTCGTCGGACGTGGAGGGCGGGGTGGTCGAGCTGGGCATCGACGCCCTGACCCCCGAGTCGGACAAGAACTGGACGGCGTACCCGGCGGGCGTGGTCTGGGCGCTGCGGGACGCGGGCCACACGGCGGTGTCGGCCGGCGCGGACATCCACCTCACCTCGACGGTACCGACGGGCGCGGGCCTGTCGTCGTCGGCGGCGCTGGAGGTCGTGGTCGCCCTGGCCCTGAACGACCTGTACGAACTGGGCCTGGAACGCTGGCAGTTGGCCCGCCTGTGCCAGCGCGCGGAGAACGTGTACGTGGGCGCCCCGACCGGCATCATGGACCAGACGGCGTCGGCGTGCTGCGAGCAGGGCCACGCCCTGTTCCTGGACACCAGGGACCTCTCGCAGCAGCAGATCCCCTTCGACCTGGCGGCCGAGGGCATGCGCCTGCTCGTGGTGGACACCCAGGTCAAGCACTCCCACAGCGAGGGCGAGTACGGCAAACGCAGGGCGGGCTGCGAACGGGGCGCGGAACTGCTGGACGTGGACGCGCTGCGGGACGTGGCGTACGAGAACCTCGGCGCGGCGCTGGCCGGGCTGGCCGACGCGGGCGCCGACGACGAGGTGCGGCGCCTGGTACGCCACGTGGTGACGGAGGACCACCGGGTCGAGCGGGTGGTCACCCTTCTGAAGTCGGGCGGCGACACCCGCGCCATCGGCCCGGTCCTGACCGAGGGCCACGCCTCCCTCCGCGACGACTTCCAGGTCTCCTGCCCGGAACTGGACCTGGTCGTCGAGGCCGCGGTCGAGGCCGGCGCCCTGGGCGCCCGGATGACGGGTGGCGGCTTCGGCGGCTCGGCCATCGTGCTGGTGGAGGCGGAGGACGCGGAACGGGTCGGCAAGGCGGTGGAGGAGGCGTTCGCCGCCGCCGGGTTCGTCCCGCCCCGGGTGTTCGCGGCGGTGCCTTCGGCGGGGGCCCGGCGGGTCGGGTGACGCCGCCGACCGGTACGGACCGTCCTCGGAAGAGATCGGTCCGCCGACCGGTCGGCCTCGTGGCGGGTCACGGACCGTCCTGCGGGTGCCCGCGTGCAGAACGCCGTGACCGCTCCGGATCCGGTGTCCGGAGCTTTAGCGTTCTGACGGACTTGGAGCCGTGCACAACGCCCAGATCACCACAGTGTTGATCGCGATCAGCACGATTGCCCAGAACGGGGCGTAGGGAAGCCAGAGGAAGTTCGCGAGCATGGCCAGACCGGCCAGCCCCACGCCGACGACCCTGGCCCAGGTGGCGCCCTGGAACAGAGCGGCACCGGCGAGAGTGATGACGACGCCCATGACCAGATGGATCCAGCCCCATCCGGTGAGATCGAACTCGAACACGTAGTTGCGGGTGGTGACGAACACGTCGTCGTCGGCGATGGCGGCGATGCCCGCGAAGAGCGTCATCAGTCCACCGAAGATCATCAGGACGGCGGCGAACACCACCCAGCCGCTGCCGATCCCCGTGCGCGCGGAACTCCGCACCGCCCCACCCGAGTGGGCCCTGCTCGCGTGACTGGCCATGGCCGGCTCCTTTCCGTGGTCAAGCCCTCGTTCGTCGGGTACGTCGGTCACGGCGTCGATGCCCGGCGAGGACGCAGGCGATCACGCCGAGGGCCCAGGCGATCAGCAGGGCACCCCACAGCGGCATGGTCACCTCCGGGACGAGAAGGCGGATCCTGGTGTCGGTGCGGTTCTGGAAGATGAAGACCAGCGCGAGCGCGGTGATCAGAACGAACGGTATGAGGCGGCGGACACCAGGGCGGGAGAGGAACGGTGTGCGCGACTGCTGGTCTGTGCTGGTTCGGGCCATGAGATATCCCTCGATCACAGTGCCCCCGCATTCAGCGTCCTCCTCCGGCCCGCGGCTCGCCACAGCGGAGACGGCAGCCCGCGCGCCACGGCAGTTCTCCTGTCCCCGTCCCGTCAAGGGGCCGTCCCGCCGCGGGGAACGCCGTCGGCCGGGATGCCCGCGGGTGCGGGGTGTGGAACGGTGGAAAAGGGCTGGGGGCACGGTTCGGGGCAGGTTCTCCACAGGGCGGCGTGCTGAACGCGACCACCAGGCCCTCGTCGACGTCGTACGCACCGGCCGGGTCCCCGCTCGGAGCGCACAGGGACTGCGGAGGGCCGGACACGACCGTCGCGCCGCGAGGCGCGGAAAGGCAGGAGGACGACTATGAGCGACAACCTGTATCTGGCATACGACTATCCGCTGCTGGGCGCGTTCTGGACGATGATGTGGATCTTCCTGTGGATCCTGTGGATCATCCTGCTGTTCCGCGTCATCGGCGACGTCTTCGTCGACGACTCGCTCAGTGGCTGGGGAAAGACGGGGTGGACCTTCTTCGTGATCATCACGCCGTTCCTCGGGATCTTCGTGTACCTGATCGCCCGGGGCCGTGACATGGGCAAGCGTGAGCAGCGGGCCGCCAGGGCACGGCAGCAGTCGCTCGACGCGTACATCCGGCAGACCGCCGGAGGTACGGGCACCGGGGGCCACGCGGACGAACTGGCCAAGCTCTCCGAGCTCAGGAGCAGGGGCGACCTCACCGAGACGGAGTTCCAGCACGCCAAGGAGAAGGTCCTGACGTCCTGACGAAGCGCCGGGACCGTACGCGCGGCGGGATCATCCCCGCGGTCCGTCCGGGGGACCCGGCCCGCGGCGCACGGGGTCTCGGGCACGGGTGTGCCCTCGCGCAGGTCACGAATGGTCACCGCGGCCCTCTGTCGCCGGCGGCCGTATCGATCGCTCGGCGAGGGCCGCGGCCGAGACGCCGTGCGGGAGGGTCCTCCGGATCCACCCGTTGGACGCTCCCCGCGGGACTGCCGGCTCGTCCGCTGCTGCGGCGGCCCCGCCGGTTCCGCGTGAACGCGCGGGTGGCCTCCTTCTGCGGGCCGGCGAAGGACTGCCCGCTCACGTCTGCGGGGACCACGGTCGCCCCGAAGGGCCGCGCCGTGGCCCGGCCGGCTGAGCACCCCGGCCGGCGAACGCCACCGGGGTCACTGCCTGCGCGTGGGTGCCCGTTCCGCGGGAAAGGTCTTCAGCGCCCGTCCTGCAAGTACCCCCACGTCCGGCACATCTCCCGCAGCACCTCAGGTATCTCCTCGGGCGCCGGCGCGGGCCGGTCCGGCTGGACCTTCCCCGAGCGGATCTTGTCGTTCCAGTCGCCGAAGCCGCCGCCGAGGACCGCGTTCTCCAGGCTGCTGCCGTACTCCAGCATCCCGGGCTGCCAGTCCAGGTCCAGGAAGTGGCAGATGGCGCGGAGCTCGGTGGCGGGGTCGGCGGTGAGGTTCTCGTACGTGAGGATGTGGCCGCCCAGTTTCGCGTGGGCCTCCTCCATCGCCTCCATGTACTGCAGGACCCGGGTCGCCGCTTCCTCGCGGGTGCGGTCGGGCACCGCCTCGTGCCAGGAGCGTGCGACCGCGGCCGGGTGGCGGCGCAGGAAGACGAAGCGGGCGTCGGGCCAGGTCTCGGCGATGCGCTGCCACTGGAACGTGTTTCCCGGGGTCTTCTCCACGATGAACGGCTTGCCCGACTTGACCAGTTCCCGGTGCAGGGCGCGGTCCCAGAGCAGGCCCTCCAGATCCTCGTACCCGAGACCGAGCGCCTCGAAGGAACGTTCCGTGGGGCTGCCCGACTTGAAGTACACCTCCAGGCCGGTCAGATGCAGCTCGTGCGAGGCGTGCAGCTCGGAGTGCGCGCCCAGCATCATGCGCAGCAGTGTCGAGCCCGAGCGCACGGGGGCCAGCACGAAGACCGGACGGTCGAGAAGACGGTCGACCTCCGGGTCCACGGGGTGCCGGGGCGCGGCCGGCGGCCGGGCCGGACGCGGCGCACGCGGCTTCGGCACGGCGTCGAGGGTGCCGGGCCGGTCGCCCGCGGCGGCCTTGGGCGCGGGGACACGGCGGACCTGGTAGCCGGTCGTCTCGGCGAGCTTGGAGTTCAGCTTCCGCAGGATGCTCATGAGGCGGGATGTTAGAACTTTTACCTGAGACTTACCTTTGTCTTGCCTGAGACGGGGGTAAAGGCCGTGGTCAGCGCCCTCAAGCCCCTGGCAGCAGCCTCTTCGTCAGCGTGTACTCCGTGACCCCCGGCGGATAGTCCGGGATCACGCACACCACCTCGTATCCCTGCTTTCGGTAGAAGTCCGGTGCCTGGAAGTCCCAGGTCTCCAGGCGTACGTTGCCGCACGCGCGCTCCTCCCGTGCCGTGCGCTCCGCTTCCGCGAGGAGGCGGGAGCCCAGGCCCCTGCCCCGGTGCGGGGTGTCGACCCAGAGGTACGTCACGTGCAGCCACGTCGTCCAGGTGTGGCCGACCAGGCCGCCCGCCAGTCCTCCCGCTTCGTCCAACACCCATACATGGAGCGGGAGTTCGCGCTCGGCAGGGGTTCCGCGCAGGGCGCGCAGGACGGGCGATGCCGCCGTGTTCGTGTCCCGCAACCGCGATCGGAGCAGGGACAGCCATTCCTTGTCGACTTCTGTCTCCATACGAAACATGCGGCACACCATAAACGCGCTGGCCAATCAGTTCTGCGAATTACCTTCCGCTCCTGGCTCCCGGCCGTACCCTGATGAACAGCACCGGTGGGGGCCGGTGCTGATCAGGGGGCGAGACAGTCGGGTACGACGCCCGGAGCGGGGGTAGCAGTCATCGCACGGCGGCGGTCGTGCACCAGTGACTGCGGCAGCCCCGTCCCAGGCCAGAACCAGCAGCCGGGGATTGCTCCGGGCGTCGTGTCCGCACGGGTTGTCCCCCCGACGATTGGGTGTCCCCAGCTCTTCAGGAGCTCGGGGAAGGGGGTTTCAGTGGTTCGCATCCGAGTCCTGGTCGTCGACGACCACCGCATCTTCGCCGAGTCGCTCGCCGCCGCACTGGCCGCGGAGCCCGACGTCGACGTCTCCGCCGCCGGCAGCGGTCCCGCCGCGCTGCGCAGTCTGGAGCGCGCGGTGGCCGAGGGCCGCCGGTTCGACGTCCTGCTCGTCGACTCCGACCTGGGCGGCAATGTGCCCGGGGCGCGTTCGGCGGTGCCCGTGCAGGAGGGCAACGAGGAAGGGCTGGTCGACGGTATCTCGCTGGTCGCGGGCGTCCGTTCGGGACATCCGCATGTACGGATCGTCGTCCTCGCCGAGAAGGACGATCCCCGCAGGGCCGCGCTCGCTCTGCAGGCGGGCGCCTGCGGATGGGTGGCCAAGGACTGCTCGCTGTCCCGGCTGCTGACCGTCATCCGGGGCGTGCTCCGGGACGAGACGCATCTGCCGCCCGCCCTGCTCACCGGGGTGCTGCGGGAGCTGACCGCCGCCCGCAAGCACCGCACCGAGAGCGAGCGGCTCGTGGAGTCGCTGACGCCCAGGGAGCGGGAGGTGCTGCGGTGCATGGTCGCCGGCCTGGGACGCAAGGCCGTCGCGGAACGGCTGTTCCTCTCCCCGCACACCGTGCGCACCCATATGCAGAACGTGCTGGGCAAGCTCGGCGTCCACTCCACCCTCGCCGCCGTCGCACTCGCCCGGCGGGCCGGGGTGGGCCCCGTCGACCTGGCGGCGGGTGTGCGGATCGGGGTGGAGGAGAGCAGCAGCGCCTGATCGCGCCACTGCTGTGGCCGGCCGGGTCAGCCGGGGATGTTGTCGAACGGCGCCGTCAACTGGCGCAGCAGCCCGGAGAGTTCGCCCCGCTGGGCGCGCGACAGCTCGGCCAGGATCGCGCGTTCCTGGTCCAGCAGGCCCGCCAGCGCCTGATCCGCCCTGTCCTGGCCCTCCGCCGTGAGCCGGACCAGCACTCCCCGCCGGTCACTGGGGTCGGGGAGGCGCTCCACCAGGCCCTTCTTCGTCAGCCGGTCGATACGGTTCGTCATCGTGCCGGAGGTGACCAGGGTCTGGGTGAGCAGTTGCCCGGGGGAGAGCTGATACGGGTCTCCGGCGCGCCGCAGCGCGGTCAGGACGTCGAACTCCCAGGGCTCCAGGCTGTGCTCGGCGAAGGCGAGCCGCCGCGCACGGTCCAGGTGCCGGGCGAGCCTGCTGACGCGGCTGAGCACTTCGAGTGGTTCCACGTCGAGGTCCGGGCGCTCCCGGCGCCACGCAGCGACCAGCCGATCGACCTCGTCCTCCATGGCGATCAGTGTAGTGGTTGTGTCGATGTGAAGTCTCTTGGTATCAAGTCTCTTGACGTCGAGAGATATCTTCGGTCAGGCTGAAGCGACAGACGGCCACGGACGGCCACCGGCAGCCGCAGACGGCCACCGACACCCACGCCGATGACCGCGACCCACAGGAGAGCCCCGACATGCCTGCCACCACCCCCGCCCCCACCTGGGACCCCGCCCAGTACCTCCGCCACGCCGGCCATCGCGCCCGCCCCTTCACCGACCTTCTCGCCCGCGTCCCCGGCCTCCCCCCGGAACCGTCCGGGGGACCACCCCGCATCGCCGACCTCGGCTGCGGCCCCGGCAACGTCACCGCCGTACTCGCCGACCGCTGGCCCACCGCGCACATCACCGGGTACGACAACTCCGCGCCGATGCTGGAACGGGCGGCGCGCCACGCGGGCCCCACGGCGGGCGGCGGCCGTCTCGACTTCGCCCGCGCGGACGTTTCGGAGTGGGCGCCCCCGGAGACGTACGACCTGATCGTCTCCAACGCCGCCCTCCACTGGGTCGAGGGACACCTCGACGCCTTCCCGGCCTGGCTGGACGCGGTCGCCCCCGGCGGGACCTTCGCCTTCCAGGTGCCCGACAACCTCGACGCGCCCCTGCACGCCCTGATGCGCGAACTGGCTACGGGGGCCCGCTGGAGGAACCGCCTCGGCGAGGTACCGCGCCGCGAGGACTCGGTCCACGCCCCCTCCGTCTACCTCGACCGCCTGGCCCGGCTCGGCTGCGAGGCGGACGTGTGGGAGACGACGTATCTGCACGTCCTGCGGGGCGAGGACCCGGTACTGGACTGGGCCAAGGGGACGGGCCTGCGACCGGTGCTGACCGCCCTGGCGGACGACCCGGAGGCCCGGGACGCGTTCGTCACCGAGTACCGCGACCTGCTGCGAGCCGTCTACCCGACGGAGGCGTACGGCACGGTACTGCCCTTCCAGCGGCTGTTCGCCGTGGCGCGGCAGGCGGGCTGAGCAGTGATCGCCGCCGTCGATCATGTGCAGCTGGCCGCGCCGACCGACTCGGAGGATGCCCTGCGGGCGTACTACGTCGACGTCCTCGGCATGACCGAGATCCCGAAGCCGCCGGCACTGGCCGCGCGGGGCGGGTGCTGGTTCCAGGCGGGGCCGGTGCAACTGCATCTCGGGATCGAGGAGGACTTCCGAGCGGCGAGGAAGGCCCACCCGGGACTGCGGGTAGTCGGTATCGACGCCTACGCAGAACTGCTCGCCGCCCGTGGAGCGACGGTCACCTGGGACGGGGACCTGCCGGGGCACCGGCGCTTCTTCTCCTGCGACCCGGTGGGGAACCGGCTGGAGTTCCTGGAACGCGATCACTCGTTCGGATGATCAGGTGAGGAGAGGCGGCACCAGGTGTTTTGCCTCCTTAGTGGTCGAGTTCGTAAGTCCTTCGGGGGTTGATCATGTTGCCGGGGCGGCG